>VGDJ01000025.1 GCA_016869775.1 Alphaproteobacteria bacterium | reverse complement strand
CCAAATTTTTTATTAAAAATTCTGGATTTGTTTCAATTTTTTCAGAATCTTTTGAAATTTTAGATTCAAAACTTTGTTTGCTAGTTTGATTTTTAAATGAATTATCGACAAACTTAGGAAGAATATTTGGTTTGTTGTTTTGATAATTATCGAAATCTTTCTTAATTGATTTATTTGATTGATTAAAATTCAAATTTTTACGAACTGGTAATTTTTTTATGTCCTCAAATTCTTTTGAAGAAGGTTGATTTTCAAGTATAAAACTTTCGAGAGGATGAACTGCTTTTATCATAATTCTTGTCCCGCCATCGTCTTTTCTAATTAAACACTCAACAACTATTTCACATCCATCTTCAAGTAAGTCTCTACTAGCGGTAATTAAAGCTTCATCAAAAATAGTAGCTTCGAAGATTCCATAAGGATCAGAAATATTCAAATATGCAAAACGCCCTCTTGAGCCAGAGCGGTGTTTGCTTGAAGCGACAACTCCGGCCATTTTAATGATAGAATTATCCTCTAATGAATCTTCTTCGATCCTATAAGAAAAAACTACGCCCCTAAGTTTTAAATCATTTATTTTGTCGTCGATAGGGTGCTCATTTAAAAAAAAGCCAAAAGCCTCAAATTCAGATTTAAGTTTTTGTTTTTTATTCCAATCAACGGTTGATTTTAATACGGGTAGGGAGTTAATTTCTGGTAATCCCCCGAACAAATTCATTTGGTTGGAGTTAGCTTCTTCTTTGGCTTCGTTTGCATAATTTGATAAAATTTCAAATGATTCGGAAACTTGGCGACGATTTTTACATATACCATCAAGCGCTCCAGATTTTGCCAGAGCTTCGATTGATTTTTTGTTTATTGATTTTGTGTCAGATCTTTTACAAAAATTATAAATATCGCAATATTGTCCATTTTCTTCTCTTTCTCTAACCGCCTCAAACATCATGTTGTAACCAACAGCTTTGATTGCGCCAAGGCCAAACCGAATAGCATATATATTCTTATTGGATTGAGGATTATTATCATTCATTTTTATGAAAATAAGACTAAGATTAATAAGCCAATAATGATTCTGTAGTACCCAAAAACATTAAAATTATTATGACTAACAAACTTAATTAGCCATTTTATTACAATTAGCGAAGATATAAATGAAGAGGCAATTCCAACTACAATTAATTCAAAATCTTCAAAACTCAACCTATCAAAATTTTTATATGTGTCATAAACGCAGGCCGATCCAATTGTTGGCACAGCTAAGAAAAATGAAAACTCAGTCGCAACCTTGCGATTGATTCCGCATATCATTGCTCCAATTATTGTAGCTCCAGATCTTGAAACACCGGGAATCATAGCTAAACATTGAAATATTCCAATTAGAAATGCTGTTGGTTTTTTAATTGAATCGATTTCATTAATTGTAAATTTTTTATGAAATTTTTCGACCAAAATTATGACGATTCCACCCGAAATCAAAGAAATAGAAATCGTTAAATTTGAAAATAGAAATTTCTTAATGAAATCATGACAAAGGAATCCAATAATAACAGCTGGGATGAATGCCAAAGATATGTTGTCAATAAAGATCTGATTTTTTTTGTGGTAAAATTTAAGAAAAATTTCATTAAATTTTTGATAATAAATCACTGCAATTGCAGAAATTCCACCGATTTGAATGGCAATTTCAAAGACATTATTTTTAATATTGTCAAAGTTTAATATTTGTGAAAAAAATATTAGATGGGCAGTCGAGGAAACTGGAATAAACTCAGTTAAACCCTCAATAATTCCAAGTAAAACAGCTTTACAAAATGGTAATAAATCAAGCACAAAATAAAGTGATTAGATTTGATAGAATAATAAAAATGTGATTTGCAGAAAATCAAATAATCAACATTTGATAGGTCTATATCAAAATAATGAAAAAATAATTGCAGAATATTTTAAACAAATATTAAAAAAAATTATAATTTAGTAAAAGATGTTTAAAAAAAATTGCAAAAAAAAGTATAATCAAATCTCCGGAAATAAAGCGAAATAAAGCAAAAAACAAAGACAAATTTATGAATGTAAACCAAAGACGTTTAATAAATAATGGTACCTCCGGTCAGACTCGAACTGACACACCCGCAATGGGCAATAGATTTTGAGTCTATCGCGTCTACCAATTCCGCCACGGAGGCCTGTAAATTTTAAAAAATATAACATTTAAGATTGTTAAATGTCAAAAATATATTTATAAAGTATAAAGAGCTAGTAAATAGATTTGTTACATTAAGTTTACATAATGTGTCTTATGCGTTTGATACAGATAATTAAATTATCTCTAATCTTTAATTAATTTTGCCATTAAACTACTTGGTCGAGATTTAATAATTTCTACATTTTTTATTTTATTAATAATTTGAGCACCATCTTCGTCATGTTTGAGTTCAACAACAACAGATTGAAGCCATGGACTTTTTCCCCAAATTTGAGTTTTTCCTAAAATTTCAGTTTTTTCATATTGGTTTTTATCTTTACTTTTTTTGTTAGATTTGGGTGCTTCTTTTTCAAATAAGACTGGCATCGTGGTTTTTTCAAATTTTAAATTAAATTCAATTTGTTGATTGGTAAGAAGTTTTTGGAGTATGGCAAGCCTTTCATCCTTAATATTTTCGGCAACTTGATTATTGCTATCAGCTGATGGAGTTCCTTGTCTTGGAGAATATTTAAATGAATAACATTGTGTGAAGCCAATTTTTTCAACAAGATCAATTGTGTCGTAAAAATCTTTCTCACTTTCGTTAGGAAATCCAACTATAAAATCTGATGATAAACCCATGTCTGGTCTAACCTTTCTGAGCTTTTCAATAATTTTAAAATAATCTTGCCTTGAGTGCTTTCTATTCATTGCCTTGAGAACCGAATTTGATCCCGATTGAATTGGTAAATGCAAGAATGGCATTAATTTTTCTATATCGCGATGAGCATTTATTAGATCATCGTTCATATCAAGAGGATGAGATGTCGTATACCTAATTCGTTTAATTTCGGGAATTTTAGCAATTTCTTCAATCAGTCTTGCTAAATTAGTTGGATTATTATCATAACCAATTCCGTGATAAGCATTAACGTTTTGACCGAGTAAATAAATTTCACTAACACCTTTGTCAACAAGACCATTAATTTCGTATAAAACTTTTTTGACATCTCGGGAATATTCGGCTCCTCTTGTGTATGGAACTACACAAAAAGAACAAAATTTATCACAACCTTCTTGAACTGTTACAAATGCGCTTGCCCCTACCCCAGCTTTGTTCAAGGGAAGAGTGTCAAATTTATTATTAGGTTTAAAATCAAGATTGATTTGCCTAGACTTATCTCGAATAACTTTTCCAACTAAATCAGGTAATGTTTGGTAACTTTCTGGTCCAACAATAATATCGACTACATTTGATCTTTTAAATATTTCCTGCCCTTCGGCTTGAGCAACGCAACCCGCAACCGCGACAATCATCTGCTTACCATTTTCATGCATTTTTTCTTTATAAGGTTTGATTCGACCTAAATCTGAAAATAGTTTTTCTGAGGCTTTTTCGCGAATATGACAAGTGTTGATAATGACAATATCTGAATCATCAACATTATCGGAGTTTTCGTAACCAACTGAATTCATTAAGTCTTGCATTCTGTCAGAATCATATACATTCATCTGACAACCATATGTTTTAATGTGAATTTTTTTAGTCATTTTTTATTAAAATTTATTAGATTTAATTTGTTTCTAATTAACAATATTCTAACAAAAAACCAATTTTCTCAAGCATTTAATTAAGCCTCTCCAGACAATGTTATAATACTAAAAGTTGCTGGAAAAGCCTTTGAATGTGGGTTATAAAATTTTTGATATTCTTCGAAAAGTTTTTTTAAAAGTTTTTTAGTAAAAAATTTTCGACTTCTAACCTTCATTATATTGCCCTGTCCACTATATTTTATATCTTTTAGAAGATTAAGGGGTGATTCGTAATCTATAGTAATTTTTTCAAGATCGGCAATAGAATTTTTAAATCCTGCATTAGCTAGCAATCTCGCTGATGATTTAATATCTATAGTTGGCGGTAATCGACTTGACGAGCCTTTATAAATTTCATTTTCAGCATAAAACATTGATTTTCGTAGCTCAGGAAGATTTTCATCGCCAATAAAACTAGCTATAAATAATCCTTTTGGTCTAAGAGATTTTTTTATAATTTTAAAGAATTTCGGCACATTATTAATAAAATGAATATCGAAATTATTGATTATTAAATCATACTTATTTTCGCCAAAATCAATTGATTCTTCATTGCAAATTTCTTCAAAATTGCACGAGTTAAAATTTTTTTGTGCAAAAAAGTCTCTAAAAAAATTAGATCTAGAGTTGATTTCAAAAATATTATCAAAGTCACGATTTTGAATTTCTATATTTTCTAAAATAATATTTGCACATTTCAAATATAAAAAATTATAATCTTCGCTTAAACCCCGATAACGATTGCGATTATAAAGTAAAAGTTGTCGGTCAAAAATATCAAAATTCACCATGAAAATTATCCAAAATATTTTGCAATTATTGTTTCCCAATAAATGTATTTCTTGCCAAGAAATTGTTAGTCATGACGCAACTTTTTGCGCTAAATGTTGGCCTAATTTAGAATTTATAAATTCACCTCGATGTGAGATTTGTTCGCATCCTTTTGAATTTAGCCTAGGCGAAATGTCAAAAATTTGTGCAAATTGTTTAAAAAAAACTCCTTTTTTTGACGAAACAATCTCAATTTACAGATATAATGATGTTATAGGTAATGCTATCGCTAATTATAAATACCGAGATCAAACTCATTTGGCTAAAATATTTGCCAAAATTTTAGTTAGTAAAGCGCAAAATTTTATCGATGATTGTGATATTATTTGCGCAGTTCCGCTCCATAAAAATAAACTTAAAATTCGTAAATTTAATCAGTCCATCTTGATTGCTAAGCATATAAATTCTCAAAAAACTGTTTCTGATTTAATTATTAGGGTCAAAGAACAACAGTCGCAAGTAAAGTTAAGTCAAAAAAAACGTATCAGAAATCTTAAAAGAGCCTTTATTTTAAACCCAAAATACCGAGATAAAATTAATGGAAAAAATATTTTGTTAATTGATGATGTAATTACAACTTCAACTACCATTAACTCAGTTTCTAGGGTTCTAAAGAAAAATGGTGCTAAAAAAGTAAAAGTTTTAACAATCGCAAAAACAATTTTTTCTTAGATCAATTTTATTAAATTATCCAAAGCTTGATTTGAACTTAGAAGCCATAAATTCATATTTCTTGGATCGATTTTATTATTGAAATGGCGATTAAAAACTCTAGCTAAACACTGCATTTCGTTATCAAAATCATTATTTATTTCTGAAATTTTATAACCAAAAAAACCAAGTTTTTGTTTTATAATTTTAATTTCATTATCCTTATCTCCAAGTTCAAATAACAGGGTTTCGTCGCCACTGGTGCTTTCTGGATAAAATCCAACTCCATTTAAAGACAAAGTTTCCCAGTCAAATAAATGAGACGGATCTTGTTTGCGATCCAATAAACCGTTCTGGGCGTTATAAGCTATATCAGAATGTCCAAGGACATATCTAGATTTTATTTGATATTTGTCGATTAAATAATTTCCTAAATCTATAGCCGAACTAATTTGATGATCACTGAAATAATTTTCAAATGGTGAAGAATTTATCATTTCAATGCCAAGAGAATTTAAATTTAAATTTTCAAATCCATCCCAAAAACTCACTCCCGCATGAAAAGCTATATTCTCATCATTCACAATTTGAACAATTTGGCCATTCTTATCAATTAAGTAGTGGGCGCTAACACCATGATGTTCAAGAGATTCAATGGTTTCTTCAATTGAATTTGCTTGTAAATGATGATAAATTAATAAATCAATTTGACGATTAAAATTAGTGGTTTTGAAGCAATCTTGACGAATGTTTTGTTGGTAAATTTCAAAGGTGCTCATAAACAATTTTTTGACAATAAAAAAATTAAAAACTAATTTTGAAAATTAACAATTTTTTAACATTTATATTGCAATTATGTCAAATAAAAAACTTGGTCAAAATCCACAAAATAAATCGCAAAATCAAATTTTTTCTGATAAATCAAAATCTCTTAAAACTAATAATTCTAAAACTCAAAAAGAAATCGAGGCTCTTAATTTCCACACACAAGGACAACCTGGTAAAGTTGGTATGCATGCCACAAAACCCCTTAACACTCAGCGCGAATTAGCCTTGGCATATTCTCCGGGTGTTGCCGTGCCCTGTTTAGAAATTGCTAAAAATCCCGAATTAGCCTATGACTACACCTCTAAAGGTAATTATGTTGCAGTTATTTCAAATGGAACTGCAGTTCTTGGTTTAGGAAATCTCGGTGCCCTTGCTGGTAAACCAGTTATGGAGGGTAAATCAGTTTTATTTAAAAGATTTGCGGATATAGATTCGGTTGATATTGAAGTTGCCACTGAGAATGTCGATGAGTTCATCAATTCTGTTAAATATTTGGGTCCAACATGGGGTGGCATTAATCTTGAAGATATTAAAGCTCCAGAATGTTTTATTATTGAAAGTAAACTCAAAGAGATAATGGATATCCCAGTATTTCATGACGATCAACATGGGACAGCGATAATTTCTGCAGCTGGTATTTTGAATGTTTTACATTTATCTGGTAAAAAATTTAGTCAAATAAAAGTTGTGGTAAATGGCGCCGGTGCAGCTGGAATAGCTTGCCTTGAACTTCTCAAGGCCATGGGTTTGCCCCACAATAATGCTATTTTATGCGATACAAAAGGTGTAATTTATAAAGGTAGAACCGATGGTATGAATCAATGGAAATCGGCTCATGCTGTTGAAACTAAAGCGCGAACATTATCCGATGCCATGAAAGGTGCTGATGTTTTTCTTGGTTTATCAGTTAAAGGAGCTGTTACCAAAGAAATGGTAAAATCGATGGCAAAAAATCCAGTTATTTTTGCTATGGCCAATCCAGATCCAGAAATACTTCCTGAAGAAGTTCATCAAACACGAGATGATGCAATTGTTGCAACTGGCAGAAGCGACTATGAAAACCAAGTTAATAATGTAATGGGATTCCCATATATATTTCGAGGAGCGCTAGATGTGAGGGCATCTACTATCAATGAAGAAATGAAAATCGCTGCTGTAAATGCTATTGCAGAACTTGCCCGCCAACCAGTTCCGGATGAAGTTGTAAAAGCTTATGGTGGCAAAGAAATGAAATTCGGTCCTAATTATATAATTCCAACACCTTTTGATTCTAGATTAATTTATACAGTTCCAGTAGCTGTAGCAAAGGCTGCGGTTGAAACTGGAGTAGCGCGTAAACCAATTAAGAATTGGGATATTTATGCCAAACAACTTCAGGCTCGAAGAGACCCATCAGCCAATAGTTTAAGTCTGATATTTGAAAAACTTAAGCGATCACCAAAAAATGTTATTTTTGCAGAAGGCGAACAGCCCGAGATTATAAAAGTTGCATCGATGTGGCGAGATAATAAATATGGTAAACCCATCTTGGTTGGTAAAAAGGAGCGAATTCTTGAAAAAATGCAAGAGCTTAATATCGATGAAAAAGGTATTGAAATATATAATTCAGCAATTTCGGTAGAAAATAAAAAATATATTGATTACCTATATTCTAAGCTTCAGCGCAAAGGAGTTCTTTATTCTGATTGCACTCGCATGATTAAAACTGATCGCAATGTTTTTGCCAGCTCGATGTTAGCATGTGGTCATGGAGATATATTAGTTACTGGCTTGACTAGAGGATATAGCAAATCATTGAAAGATGTTTGGCAAGTTATCAAAAACAAAAAAGATCAGATTTTGCTCGGGGTTTCGATGATTATTTCCAAAGGTAGAACCATATTTATTACCGACACTGCATGCTCAGAATTGTCTTCATCCGAGCATTTGGTTAGTATTGCAATTCAAACCGTTAAAAAGGTCCGAAAAATGGGTTATGAGCCAAGAGTTGCATTTTTGTCATTCTCAAATTTTGGAAGTGCTCTTAAAAATGAGTCCAGTCGCATAAAAAGAGCGGTTGAATTGCTCGATGAGATGAAAAATATCGACTTTGAATATGATGGTGAAATGACAGCCGACGTTGCTTTGAATGCCGATAAGATGGCAAAATATCCTTTTTGTAGACTTACAGGACCGGCAAATATTTTGGTCTGTCCGGGTTTGCATTCAGCAAGCATTGCTACCAAACTTTTAGAAGAAGTTGGAAATTGTAACGTTATTGGCCCAATTTTAGATGGTTTTGAAAAGCCGGTACAGATTGTGACTATGAGGTCTTCAATTAATGATATTATAAACATGACTGCCATCGGTGCGGTTGAATAATTTTCAATTATGTCTGACATTATTTCCTCTCCTACCAATAATTATTCCTCTGAAAAAATTTTTGCCCAAAACTATAAAAGAGAGGGCTCGAATATCGTAAATGGTCTTCCTAGTGCAAATGGAAAATTTGGTGGAATTGGTGGCGATATAGACAAAGATGCTCTTGGCCTTGGTGGCGAAGGTATTGACTTAGGTTTTGAAAATATTGATGGAATTGTATCAACAGGAAGCGCTTTTGATAGCAATCCCTTTGAATCAATGTTTGATGGAAGTTTATCTCCATTCGGTTTAACAAAATCTGAATGTTTTTCGATTAAATCATTGGGAGTTTTGGCTTCATTAAATTCATTATCTATGGCCAAACAATTCAAGGGTTTAAGGGGTAATACTTCAATTATTGGAAGCGGAATGGAGCAAGGTTAGTCATGAAAGATCTTCCAACAAAACCAATCGATATCAATAAATCATCTGATCCAAAAAAATCAAACAAAAACTTTGAAAGCTCTAACTCCAAAAATGATGAAATAATTGAATCAACTCAGTTGAATACCAAAAAAATTGATGAAGATAATACCAGATTTGGTGATTGGGTTATTAAAGGTCAAGCAATTGATTTCTAATCAATTTTCCTTATAAATTTTTAAAAATGACTATAAAATTTTTTAAATACTTTTTTGTTATTACTTTTATGGGATTTTTATCGTCTTGTTTGTTTTTTAATGAAAAAGGTTACTACAAGGGTAAGGTTTCAGATCATTTTGATGGTGAACGATTTTTTAATCCTAATTTCGAAGATCCCTTGAAAAAAAATTTTATGTCATATTACCAAGCAAAAGCAAAGTATGAATCTGAAAATGGAAAATCAATTTGGATTGATAGCATTGTTGAAACTAAGACATTCAAACCATCAAAGCTTATAGATAATAATAAAATATCCTTAACTTTTGTTGGTCATTCAACTTTTCTATTGCAATTTAGTGGTCTAAATATTCTTACCGACCCTATATGGTCTAATAGAGCAAGTCCAATAAGTTTTTTGGGGCCAAAGCGCGCCAAAAAACCAGGAATAAAATTTGAAGAATTGCCCAAGATCGATATTTTATTAATTAGCCATTCTCACTACGATCACCTTGATTTACCAACTTTAAAGAAATTAAAATCTCACTCTAATCCAAAAATTTATGCCGGCTTAGGAATTTGCAATTATTTAAATAAAGTAAAAAAACTTAATTTGGAATGCTCTGAAATGGATTGGAATGATAAAATTATTTTTAACGATAAACTTTCTATAAATTTTCTAAGAGCTAAGCATTGGTCAAAGAGATCTTTGTTTGGGTCTAATGCAACTCTTTGGGGGGCTTTTGCGCTTGAAACCAATCTTGGAAATATCTATTTTGCCGGCGATACTGGCTATGACGATCACTTTAAAGAAGCGGGCAATAGGTTTAAATCATTCAAGATTGCACTGCTCCCAATCGGGGCCTATAAACCTCAAGATTTTATGATAAGGCATCACACATCACCTCTTCAAGCGGTGATGGCTCATAAAGATCTCAATTCTCAAAAATCTATTGCCATGCATTTTGAAACTTTTCGATTGGCATCAGATAATTTTAATGATCCAGCTAATGATTTAAAAAAATATCGTAAAGAGCAAAATGTTGAAAATGATTTCTTGCTTATGGAAGTTGGTGATAATTTAGAATTCTAAATCTTGTGGTAAGGATGATTATTAATTATTGTTGAAGCTCTGTATAATTGCTCTATCAGTATGTTTCTGACCATTAAATGCGGAAATGTTAATCTCGATAAAGATATTAAAATATCAGCACGATTCTTGATTTCTTGACTTAAACCAAAGGCCCCGCCAATTATAAAAGCAATATTTGAATTGCCGTTGGTATTCATATTTTCTAAAACATTTGCAAATTCAACACTGCTAAAACTTTTACCAGCTTCATCTAAAGCAATTATTTTTGAAAAATTTTCAAAATTTTTTATTAATAATTTTGCCTCTTGATCTTTAATTTTTGACTCTTCAAAACTCTTCGAACTCTTAAATTCAATTTCTTTAAGCTCAACCTTCCATTTAAGCCTCTTTTGATAATATTGAAAATTTTCGTGATAAAAAGATTTATCAAATTTTCCGATTGATAAAATGGTAATTTTCATTGATTATGCGTTAGAGAATTTTAAAAAAATTAAATTTTTCTCAATTTAAAAACAAATTGCATAATTGAAAATATTTTTTAAATCTTCTTCAAAAATCATTTTTCACAATCCCAATAGCAAATATTCATGAAAATCGCAATTTATCCTGGAACTTTTGATCCAATAACTTTTGGTCATATCGATATTATTAAGAGAGCCTCATTGCTTTTTGATCATATTATTATTGCCTCGGCTAAAGATTCTCGCAAAAATCCTTTATTCTCGCTTGATGAAAGGGTTGAATTAATAAAGCACGAAATTCACGACAATCAGCTTGAAAAAATAGTTAGTGTTGAAAAGTTTGAAGGATTACTGGTTGATTTTGCTAAAAATAAAAATGCTAAAATTATTATTAGAGGATTGAGAGCTGTATCAGATTTTGAGTATGAATTTCAAATGTTTGGAATGAATTCAAGTCTTGATCCATCGATTCAAACAATTTTTTTGCCTGCCTCTGAAAATCACCATTTTATTGCTTCAAAATTGGTTAAAGAGATTGCCAGATTAAATGGCGATATTTCAAAATTTGTATCACAAAATGTTTCTAAAGCATTAAAAAAAAGATTAATAAATGAGTTCTAAGCCAAAAATTTTAATTTTAGCCGATAATAGAATCGGAACATATTCACAAGCTGTTGCTTTAGCTCAAGAATCTGGTTTAGAATATGAAATTTTATTTTTGGAATATAATTTTTTAGCAATTCTGCCAAATTTATTTTTTCCTCAATCAATTATTCGCTTAAAAAAATTATCAAAATTAAAGATTTTATCATTGCCCTTCAAACCTTACTACATTATTTCTGCAGGAAGAAGATCGGCCCCCGTTGCTCTTTATTTGAAAAATATTCTGTTAAAAAAATATAATTTTTGCCCAAAAATTATTCAAATAATGCGACCCGAAATTAATTTTAATAAATTTGATTTTGTTATTATTCCTCAACATGATGAACCAAACCCACCCTACCCCAGCAATCTTATTTTATCTTTAGGATCTCTTTGTAAAAATAATATTAATTTCGACGATAATCATAATTTTAAAATTATTGAAGATTTTAAAAAACCGATTTTTTCTTTACTGATTGGTGGAAGTTCTAATAAGACAAAATTTACTATTTCTTCTGCGCAAAAATTAATTGATAAATCTCTTAAAATCTCTCAAAAATACAATGCCTCACTGATTATTTTGAATAGTCGAAGGACTGATTTTGAAATTAATAATTTTATAAAAAAAACCATAAACAAAGATGTAATTTTTTATGATTATAATTTATTAAAAAATAACAATCCTTACAATAAAATAATTAGTATTAGTGATTTATTTATTATTTCAGGAGACTCGGTTTCGATGATTTCAGAATGTTGTTCAACCGGAAAGCCAGTTTTAATATTTGATGATTTAAAAATTTCATCAATAAAACACCGCAAATTTCATCAAAAATTAATCGAAAATAAATATGCTAAATTTTTTGATGATGATATCGAAAACATCATGAAATTTAAGCCATTCAAGCTTCAAGAAACGAAACGAATTTCCGCTCTAATTTTTTAATTATTTTTATTGATATAATCTTCTAGTTGAAATAATTTTTGTCATTAAAATTTGTGTATTTTAATAATAAAAAAACCTTACATTACCTCATCAATACTAAACCAATAAATTTTAGCCATTTTTATTCTCAATTACTTAACATCATTAATTTCTTCTGTTACTCGATTAGCTAAATTAGCTTCAATTTTGAGATATTTTATTATTGTAATTATTGCTTTGATAAATTTCTCGTGTGGTAAAGATAATTCATGTATTGAAGCTGACGATTTTGGTAATATTGAAACCGAAACCATTGAAGTTTTTCCTAATTTTTCTTATTCCTCCTCTAACTCTTCTTGTAAAACCGATGATATTCCTCTAGACAATACTCCTACAAAATATGATGAAATTAGTTGTGCAGATCTAAAAAATTGTTTAAAAAATTCACCATATAAAACTCGACCGGTCGGTAACAGCATTGAGACTTCAACATGCCATTCATTTCTTGTACTCGCAATTACAAATAAAGAAGGTAAAACTCCTGAAGAAATAAGTAACATTGATGCGGCTACTGAAGAACTACCAAAATGTGAAAATTTTTGTATTGGTAGTGTAAAAAATCTTGTTTCTAGTTTTGCCCCTCCATGGAAAACTAATAATCCCTTGGGTTCGTATGGTAATTCAGTTAGAATTAAACCCGATACTCAAATTTTCATGAAATTAAGTGGACAAATTACTTTATCTCAAAATCCAATTCTTT
>VGDJ01000024.1 GCA_016869775.1 Alphaproteobacteria bacterium | reverse complement strand
TCGCACCCACTAAGTTTTTGAAGGCCCGAAATATTTTAAAACTAAAACTTGATTGAAGTTACTTCTGTATATTGATAAACGCGATATTTGCGAACTTAATTCACTCGCACCCACTAAGTTTTTGAAGGCCCGAAATATTTTAAAACTAAAACTTGATTGAAGTTACTTCTGTATATTGATAAACGCGATAAATCTAGATTAGCGTCAGATTATTCAGATATTATTTCGATTGGCGCCTGGCGAGAATTTAATATTTTTTGGGCGGTTTTTTTAACATTTTTGTCGACAAAAATTTGATGCTTATAATTTAAAAAGAGAAATTCGTTTTTTGCTAATTGAATTTGAAAAATTAAATAAAATCTTTGTTTTTCTAAGTTGAATAATTGATTTTTATTGCCAAAATTCTTCTCTATCAAGCTACTCTCAATTAATATTTTTTCATCGATAATTGATAATATTTTTTGAAAAATCGTAATTTTTTCACGCAATAAATTTGTTTGGTAAATAAAGCTCCCTAAATTTTTAAAATATTGATTTACAAAGCCTTTTAATGAAGATTGAGAACTTATCATTAAATATGCGATCTCTTTAGATCCACCTAAACCAAGTTCACCAAATAAAGATTTAATTTGCTGATCAATAGCTAAGGAATAAATTCGACTTATCTGAAATTTTTCAAATTCGATTATTTGCTTTTTTAATAGCAAAATTATCAACCTTAATTTTAGGTCATCAACCCTAAAAGACTTATTTTGGTTGCAATATGAACTATTTGTTTTTTGACTAAAAGCAATAGGGTTAATCAAACAAAAATCTCTAATTTGCCTCGGGATTTGCACTTTGTTTTGGCAAATATTTTGAACAAATTTTGGTCTAAAAATTTCTGATTCATAAAGTTCTGGGTTATAAAGCTCCGACTCAACAATATCGAAATTAAAATTTAAGCGCTCATTATAATTGCATAAATTTAAAAATATTTCATTTGGTTCAACAAAATTTTTATCAAAGAAAATTAACGAATAAGGCTTTTTAAAATTAGCAACAAGTATATCGAAATTTTGATATTTTTCAAACTCGATTAGTTGTTCAAAGATTCTTGTGCGATAATTTGTAGAAATTTTTTTACAATAATCACCACTTAAAACCCCCCCTTCTGCCCAAGCAATTTTATTAAATAAGGCATAATTTATTAAAAAAATTACAAGCGAACATAGGTTGTAATTTTTGCTTAAAAAGCCCTTTATATATCGAGTCCAAATCGATAAAAATAATATTTTGTTTTGATTTTTATTAAAAAAATCAATCCAGAATTTTAGGTTCACCACTAAAAGTTTTTTAAAATTTGCGAGAAATTTGCTAAAAAAAACTGATCCGACTTATAAGTCTTGCTAAACAAGCAAATTTGAAAAAGGAAACTAATAAAACGTAATTAAAATTTGGGATTAGATTTGTTGTATTAAGTTTCTAAATTAATATTAATTGTAAAAATTTTATCCGTAGTCATTTAGAAAAATTAGCGCTGTTTTATTGCGTTTGCGTAGGTGGTGGTATTTAGAAAAGTATAAGTGATTTTTTGTGAAAATTGTTTTGCACCATAAAATTATGCAAAAGAATATATTTAGCGAAATAAACGCTGAGAGTTTTTTGAGAAGATGCGAAGAAAAATTTTTTGCATTTAAAATGCAAAAAAACTTCCACACAAGATGTGAAATATTTCTAGAGGGTTTCATAAATAAATTAGTGATGAATAATTTATATACAAATTATTTTCGTTTTATTTTATGTCAACAAATATTTTTATTATTAATAAAAAACACTTTTCACTAAACATAAAATATTTATAGAAACCAATTGACAAAAAAACTACTAAACAATTGTATTAATAAAAATTTATTAAAAAATTTAATTAACTTTGTTTATGCCTAATCAAAATACTCCTCCTCAAAATACTCCTCCTCAAGATCCTAGAAACGCTGAGCAAGTCAATCAGGAATCCATAATCAGAGAACGAGCCTTCGAACGCACTCGACAACGAGGATTGAAATTTGGATATTGCTTAACTTCAACTGCTCTCTTTGGAGTCTCAATCATGTCAGGCACAATTGGAGGTATGCTTTTAAAAGAAGATAATAAAGATACTAGGACTCATGCTCATTCATTGATAGGTGTCGGATGTTTTTCTTTGATTGCTTGTGGCACTATTTTCGCAGTATTGGCAAAAAGTCGACAAAGCAATAATTCACATGAAGGCAGTCAAACTTCAACAACTTCAGCTAATGGAGGCGATTTAGATCCAATTGACCCCCCTAATCCTGGCGATCAAAGTCCTGCCCCCTCACGAACTTCATCCGGTTCTTTGATCGACCCTAATAATCCTGGTAATGAAAGAATTTCACGAACTTCATCCGGTTCTTTGATCGGCTCTAATAATGCTGGTAATGAAAGAATTTCACGAACTTCATCCGGTTCTGGTGTCTATAGTATTGATATTCAAGCGCCCCCTCATATTGAAGAGTCACACCAACCTCCTCTGCCATCTTTTGGACTCACTCAATCTCCCAGTTCATCTCCCAGTCCATCTCGCCGCGATTCAGAAAAAAATTATAGACCACTAGCTAGACCACCTTCACCTCAACCTGAAACTTTTGTAGCTTAGCTTTATTTTGTATTTTTTATAAAATTTATTTTTGAACATCAGTACGCCTTGAAAAATTTTGGAATGGGTGGTGAATAATGTTTCCAATAAGCAGTTTCTTTCTTTATTAAATACCTCCCAGAATCTTTTCTTAAGTCGCATTGTTTGAAAACGCACTATTTTCGATTTAAGGTTTTATTTAGAATCTAAAATTTATCTTAAACCTATAATTTTGTGGGTTTGAAGCGATAAAAAATAACCATTTTCTTGGCACAGTTTTACAGCAAGTTGAAGATTATTTTGATTTTTTTGTTCGTCATATTCATCCATTGGTTGCACAAAAACCGTGGTCTGATATTGGTTCTGCCCTATTTGTGGAACACAAGAATATGCATGTTGTTGAGCAGAAATTATGAATTTAAAACTTGTTATTCGAGCCAACAAATCGGGGCGAATTTGATGATATTGCAGGGTTTGCGAGAATGATGAATCGGCTGACGAATCAATACCATTAACGATATTTTTTGGGGTCGCTTTGGGGGAACAAATAATTTTAACCTTGTCATTAAGCTTGCGAAATAATGTGCCATTGGTTTCGATTTGCACCAAAAAATTTGCTTCGATCAATCTATCGCATAATTTTTCGATTGGCTGACGGAATGGCTCCCCTCCTGTGATTACCACCAAATTGCGTACTCTTTTATTAAATTGATTTAGGGATAAATCAGAAATTTTTTGCAAAATATTTTTTAAGGAAATTTTTTCAAAATTATCAAATTCAGTATCACAAAATTTGCACGCCAAATTACATCCTCCCAAACGAATAAAAACTGCTGGCTGGCCCACAAAATTTCCTTCACCTTGTAATGTAGCAAAAATTTCTTGGACTTCTAAAAAATCACCGTCATGAAGAACTGGCGCAAGAATTTTATTATTCCCAAACATATAAATTTGATATTTAATTATTGATTTCGCCAATTTTATGGCGAGAGGTCAAGACTCGCAAGAGTTTTATTGAAGTTTTTTTAACTGCAAAATAATCACCCAATAATTCAATCAATGCTTCATTTGCCATGCCATCAACCGGCGGAGCGTTAACTTTAACCTTTAAAATTCTTGCGCCCAACAAATCAATTTCGTCACTTATTACTTCGGCGTTTCGAGCATTAGGGGTTAATTTAACAAAAATTTTCATAAAATATTTTTTAAAATCTTGAAAAAATTTATGGGATTATAAATTATTAAAGCAACCTATCAAAAATATTAAACAAAATTTCAAATATATGAACAAAACCATTTCTAAGTTCAATGATGAAAATGGCCATCAAAATTCTGAAAATAACTCCAAAAAATGTAAATTCTGTAAAATTTTTATGAAAATCAAAGATGGTTTTAAAAATATTTTTGCTTCGCGGATTTTTTTAGCGCTAATTTTTTTATTTGCGGGTTCATTAATTACAAATTCTTGTATCGATAATAAAAGACAAAAATCATCTAACCACTCTGATCTACAGGGTTTTTTTGATGTTGAAGATGATGAGTTGTTTCAAGCCGAATTTGAAGATATGCACAAAAGAATGGAAAAGGCCATGAAACACCAATATAAAATGATGGAGCAAACTTTTGAAAAAAACTCCGCTAATAATCAAAAAATTTCGACTGTTGAGGCTTCGCTTAATTCGCTCGAAAGCGAAAAATATTATAATTATGAATTGCAATTTTCAGATCTTGAACCAGAAAAAATTAGCGTTTTGATCGAAAATGGCTATCTGATATTTAAGTCAGATAAGACTGATATTGTTGATTCCAAAAACAATGGCAAGACTTTGCAATCAAGTAATTCATCAAGCTTTTATTACTCTATATTTTTGCCAGAATATGATGAAAAAATCATTCCCGAAATTGTAAAAACTTCTGAAAAAATTAGCGTCAAACTTGCCAAAAAAGCATCAAAAAATATTGAGAAAAAAATATCAAATGTTGCTCCAAAATCTGATAAAAAAGATTCGAAAAACATCGAGAAAATTGATGCAATTAACTCAATAAATAAGAATTAATTTTTTATAAAATTCATTCTTCCATCTTTGATTTCGGCAATCGAATCACTCATTTTATCAATAATTTCATCATCATGAGAAATAATTATATATGAAATTGAGTGATTCTTTTGCACTTCGATTAAAAGCCTCAAAATTTCATTTTGAGTGTGAAAATCAAGCGCCGATGTTGGTTCATCTAAAATTAAAATTTGTGGTTTCAAAATAAGTGCACGAGCAATTGCCACCCTTTGTCTTTGACCACCCGAAAGTTGATGAGGATAATAATTTAAAAAATCATTCGCTAAATGCATTTGGGTCATAATTTCTTGAACCTCATGTTGCAAATAATTTTTAAAATCTGATCTGGTTTTATCGTTAAAGTTTTTTTTACGATGAATTATCAAACCCTCGGCGATAATATCGAATATTTTCATGCGCGGATTTAGGCTCGAAAACGGATCTTGAAAAACAATTTGAATTTTTTGCCTCAACTGCGAGCTGTCATTTCGCCAATTTTGCGCCGACATAAATTGGTTATAAAAAATAATCTCACCTTCGCTTGGAATTAAATTCAATAGCGCCAAAGCCAGAGTTGATTTACCCGAGCCACTTTGCCCAATAATCCCAAGGTTTCTCTTGTTATGCAGTGCAAAATTTATGTCGTAATTAGCATAAAATTTTTGAAATTTTACACTCAGATTTTTTACCTCTAATAATTTGTAATTTGAGCTACTATCACTTATAGTTTGGCTATCGCGAAGAATGTTTTTATATAAAATTTTATGGCCGATTTCGATAATTTCATCAGCTAATTTTGCAACAACATGACGGTTATGACTAATTAGCAAGACCGCAATTTGCTGTTGTTTAGCGAGTTTTTTTAATAAAACCAAAATTTCATTTTGAATATTTTTATCAAGGGCAGTCGTTGGTTCATCTGCAATCAAAATTTGCGGATTATTGGCAATCGCGATAGCGATCATAATGCGTTGTTTTTGTCCACCCGAAAGTTGATGAGGATAGTTACTAAGCCTTGCAATCAATGAATCCAATTCTACCAAGCGCAATAATTCTTCAACTCTTTTTTGTAAATTAATTTTAGAAATTCTGGGATTATGAATTTTTATGGCCTCAGCAACTTGTTTGCCAATTTTATGAAGGGGGTTGAGTGCGGTATTGGGATCTTGAAATATCATGGCAATTTTTTTGCCACGGATTTTTTGCAAATTTTTATCATCTAAATCTAATAAATTTTGCTCTTCAAAAATTATTTGCCCGCTTAATTTAGCATTATTTGGCAATAATTTTAATATTGATAAAGCAATTAATGATTTGCCAGAACCGCTAGAGCCTACTAGTGCTGTAATCTTTGATTTTGACAAATTTAGACAAAATTTATCGACAATTTTATGAGTTTCATGAATTTTATTTTCAAAGCCGATATTTAAATTATTAATTTTTAGAAGCATATTTTTTAGATGATTTGAGTGCGATTTTTAAGTTTAGCAGCTTGCTTTAAATATAATAATAAATTTATTGAATGAGTTCAAATCAGAGTTCAAATTATGATTTTCTAGGTTTGATGGTTATCGTTGCAAATTTTTTGACTCATTATTTTTTCTGCTATCTTCAATCCGCGCGCGAAATAAAAGTCTTGAACCGGGCTTCATTGCCAATTCTGAATCAGCAGTTTTACGACGATGCAAATTTTTGGTATTATCAATTAGGAGTAAATCACCATTTTGAAGAGATAGGCTCAAAGCTGGGACGATATTTTCAAGGCATTTATTAAGCTCATCAATAGCTTCTTTGGCCTCATGGCGCAATTTTTTATCACCCCTGAGAGAAATAAATTTCCCATATTTCGCATAACGAATTTTATCTTTATCTAAAATTTTAGTTCGTTGCCGAAAATATTCTTCACCACCCGCAACAATTTCAAAATCATCATGCAAAGCCATTAACAAGTGTTCTTTGTTATGAGATTTAAAATAATCAATTATTTGTTGAGAATTTATAACCTCAGTGATTGCAGATTTGTTACCATTAATACAAAATAAAGCCACCTGCCCTTCGGGATCTTGAGCCCAGCCGTCATTATGCCATAATAATTCCTTGCTTGAAGCAAAAGAATCATTTCTGTCAACATCTTGATTTGTTGGATAAATCGCATCGAAAATTCTTCGACGATCACTATAATTAACGAATTTATTGACCATCAAACCCGCCACTAATTCAGCAATTTTTGTTTGCGGATAATTATAAATTTGATTTGCTTCATATTTTGATGTCGGCACTTCGCCATCAAGTAAATCAGGAACTTTCAATCCTGAAATTAAAACAATCGATGAGTTGCTTGCTTGCTCAATTTGTTGCTTAAATTCAGGATATTTATTTAACAATTTCTCAAAAAAATCTTGTTGCGATTCAAGATGTTGATATGAAGTTGGTTTAAAATTTTTGATTATCGACAAAGATGTAGAGCTAAATTGACACTGAAGTTTATTAACTAAATCTTGACTAAATTGTTGTGGAGCATTGATTTTAAATACAATAGGCGGTGTTTTTAGAGGACAAAAAGACATATTTTTGACCAAAAAACTAGCCCCCAATGAACGAAATCCGCAAGAAACAAATCCAGAAGTGTTAATTTTTTTTATTGAATTAAGAATCATATTTTTGTTATTTCAAAAATTTCTAAGCTCAGGTTGTCAGTAAATTCGCATTATATTTTTATATCAAAATATCTTAAATAAGACTTTTACAAAACCTCAACACAAATTTTTTAAAAAATCGCAAGATTAATTTTCAATTATTTAATTTTTTGAATTAAAGAATTTTTAAAAAATATGTAATTGATAAAATAAATTTTAATTAAAAATCACAATCATATCTTTAAGAAACTAGTTCATAACTCGCGATAAAATTGTGTAGTTAGTTGCAATTTATTCATAAATATTTTTAACAACAAAATTTAATAATTTTTTAAGGCCAAAAATGACAAATAAAAAAATAATGTGGTTTAGAAATGACCTCAGAATTTCTGATAATCCGGCTTTAATTCATGCCATAAAAATTGGCAATGTTATGCCAATTTTTATTTATGATGAAGAAATTCATCCTCATAAAAAAATTGGCGAGGCCAGTAAATGGTGGCTTCATTATTCGCTTGAATCTCTAAATCAGAGCCTCGGTGGCAAACTCAATTTTTATCAAGGCCAACCAATAGAAATACTCCAAAAACTTCACGACAAATTTCAATTCACACATATTTTTTGGAACCGCCGATATGAACCTCACAACATCAATCTCGATTCCGAAATTAAAAAATATTTTAAAAAAATCCAAGTTACGGTTGAAAGTTTTAATGGCTCACTTTTATGGGAACCGCTCGAAATTTTAAAAGATGACAAAACACCTTATAAAGTTTTTACTCATTATTATCGCAAGGGATGTCTAATCAATGCTCTGAAGCCTCGAAAACCTCAGGATTGTCCACAAGATTTAAAAATTTTTAAAGATAATGACTCGCTTACTTTACAAGATTTAAAACTTCTTTCGCCTATAAATTGGCATTTAAAAATGCAAAAATATTGGCAAATTGGCGAGAATCATGCCCAAAAAAAACTTAAAGATTTTGTTAAAAACTCTCTAAAAAATTATAAAAATGGCCGAGATTTTCCGTACTTAAAAAACGTATCTCAGCTCTCTCCTCACTTGCATTTTGGTGAGATTTCGCCAAATCAAATTTGGTATCATGCTCAAGAAAATTACCACGAAAAAATTGGCGAAAAAAACTTAGATCATTTTTTGAGCGAACTAGGTTGGCGTGAATTTTCGTATTATTTACTTTATCATTTTCCACAATTGCCCGCCAAAAATCTCCAACCTAGGTTTGATGATTTTAGTTGGAAAAAAAATTCACATTACTTGCGAGCTTGGCAACGCGGACAAACCGGCTATCCAATTGTCGATGCTGGCATGCGCGAACTCTATGAAACCGGCTATATGCACAACCGAGTGCGCATGATTGTTGGGTCATTTTTAGTGAAAAATCTTTTGATTGATTGGCGCGATGGCGAAAAATGGTTTTGGGATTGTTTGGTTGATGCCGACTTAGCAAGCAATTCAGCCAGCTGGCAATGGGTTGCAGGCAGTGGTGCCGATGCTGCACCATATTTTCGAATTTTTAATCCAATTTTACAGGGCGAAAAATTTGACCCCGATGGCGAGTATACTAAAAAATTTCTTCCCGAATTAAAAAATTTACCCAACAAATTTTTGTACAAACCGTGGGAGGCGCCAACCGAAATTCTAGTCAAATCTGGAGTTGAATTGGGCAAAACGTACCCTCATCCAATTGTTGATATTGAAGAATCGCGGAACTTAGCTTTGCAAACTTTTAAAGCTCTTAAAAAAACCGATAATAACGATAAATTGCAGTGAAATGGTTCATAAAAAAATAAATTTAGCGTATAAAATTTGCGAAAAATGCCATAAAAAATTTACATGGCGAAAAAAATGGTCACGGGATTGGGATCATGTAAAATATTGCTCGCAAAGATGTAAAAATTCTAAAAACACAAAAATTTCAATTTCTAAAATTAATAATTTCCTAATTTTTTTAACAATAAATTTAGCTTTGCTTTTTTACTCTCAAAACTCTTATTCAAACAGTCAAATGACAAAAATTCCCAACCAAAATTTTGATAAAAACGTCAAAAATATATTGGGCACCAAGCTAGAGGCTTGTTGCTTCAACCCTCTCACCGGCTATTTCCGTGATGGATATTGCCATACTAATCAACAAGACCGTGGAACACATATTATTTGCGCGCAGGTAACTGATGAATTTTTAAATTTTAGCAAATCTCGAGGCAATGATTTGATAACGCCGGCTTTGAATTACAATTTTACGGGTTTAAAAGCCGGAGACTTTTGGTGCTTATGCATTCTAAGATGGCTCGAAGCTCTTGATGCTGGAGTGGCTCCGCCAATTAAACTTGAATCTACTCATCGCAAAGCACTTGAATATGTAGATTTAAAAACTCTAAAAAAATTCCAAATCCCAAAGCCAAAAAATAAACTTGTAAAATAAAAATATTTTTTTAGTTTGATAATCATTATTACAGGGTTTTATTTCTTATATATCAGTTTTATCATTGATATCATTGGCTCTATAAACTTAGTCTTCAAAAATAAAATCTTTAAAAATTAAATTTTTTCAAATTTTTTTTCAAAATTTTTTTCTTTTTATGCGCAATTTTATCAATAATTTTTTTCGATCTAAAAATAATCAAACCGCCCTCTTTTTCTGGCAATTTTGTATTTTAAATTTTTTGCTTAGCGAATTATTAACTAATTCTCATGCCTTGGCTACAACTATTGGGTCCGATAAGAATAATTTAAATTCAATAAACAGTCTTCCACAAATTACGGTTACCGCAAAGTCAGACTTAACAACTTATAACTCTTTTCAATCAACTAGCTCTTTGCGTCTCAATAAAGCTCTCAAAGACACGCCCCAAAGCATTTCTGTGGTTGGTCAAGCGCAAATTCGCGACCAAAATATTGTCAATCTCGAAGAAGCATCGCGTTATGTCCCGAGTTTTTTTGTAAAACAAGGCGAAGGTAATCGCGACCAGATCTCGATTCGTGGCAACGACTCAACTGCTGACTTTTTTATTGATGGCGCGCGCGACGATATGCAATATTTTCGTGATTTTTATAACATCGAACAGATCGAATTTTTGAAAGGTCCAAATGCTTTATCTTTTGGTCGCGGAGGCTCAGGTGGCCTAGTAAATCGCATTTCAAAATTAGCCAATGGAGAAAAAATTCGTCGTATAGTTTTGAGCGGTGGATCGTTTGAAAATCGTCGCCTCGAAACCGATTTAAGTGATAAAATAAACCAAAAAACCGCTATGCGTTTCAACGGTGTTTACGAAAAATCCAACACTTTTCGTGATTTCGGCAATTTAGAAAAATTCGGCATCAATCCTACTCTATCTTATATCTTCAACAAAAACACCGACATCAAAATCGGTTATGAATATTTTAACGACCAACGCTTCAATGATCGCGGTTTGCCCTCGCAAAATGGCGCGCCGTTAAAAATTCGAAGCTCAAAATTCGTCGGCAATCCTGACCAATATAATTCTAAAAACTCTTTAAATTCTGGCTTCGCCATCATTAATCACGAATTCAATAATCAACTAAAACTCAAAAATTATACGCGCTTCACCACTTACGACAAATATTATAAAAACGCCTACCCCAATGGCGCAGTTGACTCAAACGGGTTATTCAAATTTTCAGCTTACGACAATGCGCAAAATCGCAATAATTTTACCAATCAAACCGATCTAACTGCCAAATTTGAAACCAAAAACATCAAACACGAATTATTATTGGGAACCGAAATTACTCACCAAGCCACCAATATCCAGCGCAAAGACGGTTATTTTAACGGCACTAACAACAAAGATATTTTTATTTCAATTCATGACGGCATCAACACCAACGCGCTTGATTACCGCTTGTCAACCGCCTCAAAGTCTTCGGTACGAGTTTTGTCAGGATTTTTGCAAGACAATATTACGTTTAACAAATACTTCGAAATGGTTGCAGGCGCTCGTCTAGACAATTTTTCTATCACTAACAAAAATATTGTTAGTGATAAAAAATATTCGCGTACCGACAATTTAATTTCACCCAAATTGGCTTTAATTTTAAAACCACAAAAAAATATTTCGAATTATGTGAGTTATTCGGTTTCATATCTACCAAGCTCTGGCGACCAGTTCAGCGTGCTCGATGCCAAAACTAAAAATCTAAAAGCAGAAAAATTGCAAAATTATGAACTCGGTGCCAAATGGGACGTTTCCGAAAAATTTAATTTAACCGGAGCCCTTTTTGTACTCGACAGAACTAACTCCCAAGCCAATGATCCGAATGGTTCCGGATTTTATGTGTTAAGCGGATCATCGAGAACTAAAGGCTTCGAAGCTTCGGCAAATGGCGAAATTTACAAAAATTTTAACTTAATTGCCGGTTTCTCGCATCTCAACGCGCAAATAACCAGCGCAACAACCAACGCCACCAAAGGCAAAAAATTGGCGCTCACGCCACAAAACAAATTGTCAATTTGGGGAAAATATAATTTCAGCGAAAAATTTTCTGCCGGCCTTGGCTTCATCAAACAATCCAGCCAGTTCGCTTCGATTGATAACAGTGTCAGAATCAACGGCTATCATCGCTTCGACGGCGCTTTATACTACAAAATTAATCATAAAATCCGAGCCCAAATCAATGTCGAAAATATTTTTAACAAAAAATATTACCTCACCGGACACAATAACAACAACCTACAACCGGGATCCGTGCGAGCATTTAAGGGCAATCTTGTAATCGATTTTTAATAATCTTAATTTGTTTGAATAAAATCGAAGCGCGGGGCTGGTAACAACCTCAAATATTTTTCACAAATAAATCATTTATAAAAAATTTTATTATTCAAAATCAAGGCGAAAATCGTGAATCAAAGCGTCGTAAACTCCCTTTTTGCTTGAAGGATGGAAATTTATTTGATGATTTTCTTTGAAAATTTTTGTTACCGCCCTTTTAATTCCCTCACTATCATCGTAATTAGTATAAAAAATTTCTTTACTGTTTTTCAATTTATCCAATTGCAACAAATCGCAATTCTGCTGATGAAATGCAAATCCAAAAAAATAAATTTTGTGCGCGTAATTCAATGCCATCAAGGCTTCATATTTTTCTAAAACAAAATTTATTTCATTTTTAATTTCTTGATTTACCTCAGAATTTTTTAACTCCTTGAGTGTTTTTATGTCAAAATCTAAAAGGGTTTTTAGATCATTATTTCCTGAAGCTGTTGCTTTATATTCCTCAAGATTTTGAATGTCTTTTTGAAGTTTACGAGCTTTTCGCAAATTTTTATTATCAATCTTATCGCTTTCGTCATCAAGCTCGCCAATAACGCGCAAACCGCTCCCAAATTTTTTAATATCATCTAAATAATCCTCTAAATCTTTATAACTATATTCGTCATCTTTGTTATATTGCCCATAAACATCCTCCTCATGCTTCCATTCATCTTCTGCCAGCTTGCCATAAGGATAAATGACCCTTTCTTTAATTTCAGAATAATAATTCGATAACCTTGTTCGCAAATAATAATCTAAGCTTCGGTCGTAGTTAAAAGAAATAATCGTTAGGTTTTCAATATTACCCCGAATCTCCTTATCATCCTTGCCAGAAATAATTAGATTTCGGATATGGCGATACCAAATTTTAGAGTCGACATCGTAACTGTCATTTTCGAATAATTCTATTTTTTCACTCCTCAGCAAAAACAACGCTATCAAGGTTT
>VGDJ01000023.1 GCA_016869775.1 Alphaproteobacteria bacterium | reverse complement strand
ATGATTAATTTATAAAACATCCATTTCCTGAAAATTGAATAGCTGGAAGTGCATTTATTGAATTTTGACGATAAATGGGAGCCGTTCCCTAGACAGAAGTTGTTGCCCTATCAATTGATGAAAGGTTAATATCATTCCACTAAGTAACAGCAACTCCATCTTTTACTTCATTTTTCAAAAAACTTATTTCTTGCCTTGATTCAAGCCATAAAGCTAAATCTTTGATGCGGTTTACTCGCGAATTTGTAGTTAAAGATCGCGCCGATACCAATTTCATATCTTGATATAAATCGATGCCTTGCAAAACGCCGGCTATCTATATCCCAATAATCAAAATCACCACCGAAATTTCAATCAAACTAAAAGCTTTTTTTGAAAATTTTTTATCTTTTTTATTAAAAAACTTGGTGAATAAATTTTATAAAAAATTTAATCTTTTTACAAATTAAAATGCTGTAGATATTTAGAATTTTTATTGATTAGTTGCTGGTGCGGAGCATTTGCGTCCAACTTGCGAACCGACTTGGAAACTTTTGCCATTTTTTAAATCTTCTAAGATTTTTAAAAAGCTTTCTTCGGTTAAATCTTCGGCAAAATCATCATTGATTTGCACAACTGGGGCATTGACGCAAGCTCCTAGACACTCGACTTCTCTAAAAGTAAAAAAGCCGTCAACGGTGGTTTGGTCCATCGAAATTCCAAATTTTTCTTCGCAAGTTTTAATAATTTTATCAATACCGCGAAGCATGCAGGGTGTGGTTTTGCAAAATTGTAAAAGATATTTACCAACGGGTTTTAAGTTGTACATCGTGTAAAAGCTGGCGACTTCGTAAACTTTAATTTCTGGGATTTCAATTATTTGAGCGATATGCGCTATAATGTCTTTAGAGATCCAGTTATTGTTTTGTCGTTGAGCCAGATCAAGAAGTGGCATAACAGCTGATTTTTTGCGTTCAGTTGGGTATTTTCCAAGAATTTCTTTAACTTTATTCTGATTTTCTGCATTGAAGGTAAAAGCCATAAATTTGTATTTCTAAGATTGTTTATTTGACATTTTTCCAGATTGCTCTTTTGGCCAAAACCAAAAGTACTAATAATATACCCAAAAATATCATGGTTCTAACGCCCATTTTTTTGCGCTGCTCAGTTTCTGGTTCAGAGGCATATTGCAAAAAATTTACCACATCGATAATTATTTGTTCTTTAGTCGCAATAGTGCCGTCCTTGTATTCAACCTGACCGTCATCATTAATTGGCGCTGGCATTGAAATTTGGCGTCCTTCAAAGTATGGATTGTAATTTTTACCATTTGCTAAATCGAATCCATCGGGTGCATCAACATAGCCATTCAAGAGAGAATAGACATAATTAGGTCCATCGTGACGAGCTTTAATAATGAGTGATAAATCTGGTGGATAAGCTCCGCCGTTCGCTGAGCGAGCTGATTGCTCATTGGGATAAGGGGGAGCAAATTTATCAGATGGAAGCGCTGGTCTTTCAAACATATCACCATCGTCGTTAGGGCCATCGGTGACGAGATATTCTGAGGCAATTTGCTTAACTTCAGCTTCGCTGAAGCCAATATCTTGTAGATTTCGATATGACATAAGTTTCAAACTGTGGCAAGCAGAACATACCTCTTTATATACTTGATAACCTCTTTGAATTGAAGCTTTGTCAAAGCGTCCAAAAAAACCTTCAAACTCCCAATTTAATTTTTTGGGATGGAGAGCAAAAGTGGCCTTTGATTCATCAATAATATTATCTGAATGAGAAGGGTTCGCCAAAGCAAGGTTTGGAATAAAAAGTAAAATAAGAAAATATTTCTTCATTTTTATGAAATTAATTTTTCTAAACATGTTTTTGTTTGAAATGCTCATCAATTGAATCGGGTAATGGTATGGTTTTTTCAAATCGTGGTAAAATTGGTAAAATTAATAAGAAATATGCGTAATAATACATGGTTGTTAGGCGTGAAGCCCATATGTACCAACCTTCAGCGGGTGATTTGCCAAGCCAACCCAAGAACACAAAATTAATTACAAATAGGTAAAAAAACTTTCTAAATATAGGGCGATAAGCTCCAGATCTGACTTTGCTTCTGTCTAGATATGGCAAGAAGAATAATAAAATAATTGCGCCAAACATCATCAAAACACCGCCAAGTTTGTCGGGAACAGCACGAAGAATGGCGTAAAATGGTAAGAAATACCACTCGGGCACAATGTGAGCCGGAGTGACTAATGGGTTGGCTGGAATATAGTTGTCTGGGTGTCCAAGTGCGTTTGGATAAAAGAACAAGAAATATCCAAAAACCAAAAAGAAAACGGCAAAGCCCACCATATCTTTGATTGTAAAATATGGGTGAAATGGAATGGAGTCTTTTTTTGATTTCATTGGGACTCCGCTTGGATTGTTTGAACCCGTAGTATGCAAGGCCATTAAGTGAATCAAGACAATTCCAACAATTAAGAACGGCATTAAAAAATGTAATACAAAGAATCTATTTAGGGTTGGATTGTCAACTGAATAACCGCCCCATAGCCATTGAACAATCGACTCACCAATTACAGGTATTGCAGAAAATAAGTTGGTGATAACAGTTGCGCCCCAGAAACTCATCTGACCCCATGGCAGTACATAGCCCATGAAGGCAGTTGCCATCGTTAAAAGAAATATTATTATTCCAGCCCACCACAATACTTCGCGCGGGGCTTTGTAGGAACCATAATAAAGACTTCGGATCATGTGGGCGTAAAGGGCAACAAAAAACATAGAAGCGCCGACGGCGTGAATATAGCGTATAAGCCAACCATAATTAACATCACGCATAATATGTTCAACCGAATCAAAGGCGTGTTTGGTGTTGGGAACGTAGTGCATAGCCAAGAACAGCCCAGACAGAATTTGTATTACTAAACAAATCCCAGCAATAGAGCCAAAATTCCACCAATAACTAAGATTTTTAGGGTAGGGATGTTTTTTGAGAGTGTTTTCAAGTGTTGCTATAATTGGGAGGCGGTCATTTATCCACCCAGCAATTTTAGACTTTTCTGTGATTGATTGGTCAATATCGTTATGAATTGAATGAAAAACTTGCAACTCTTCATTGGGAGTTTTTGGGTCATTAATATGGCTTTTGTGATCGTTATTTGTTGACATTGATTATCCAATTTTAATTGTTTTATCGTTTAAAAATTCATAAGGCGGAATTTCAAGATTTTTTGGGGCGGGGCCTTTGCGAATTCGTGCCGAAGTATCATATTGAGAGCCATGACATGGGCAAAACCAACCTTTATACTCACCTTGTCCACCAATAGGAACGCAACCTAAATGAGTGCATATTCCGATGGTAACGAGCCATTCTTCTTTACCAGCTTTAACTCTGTCAGAATCGTTTTGTGGATCTTTGAGTTCTGATAATTCAACCTTTTTGGCATCATCAATTTCTTGAGGTGTGCGTCTTTTGATAAAAATTGGTTTTCCGCGCCACATAACCTTTTTTTCTTCACCAACTTTTATATTTGAAATATCAACTTCAACCGAAGCCAGAGCCTGAACATCTTTAGAAGGATTCATACTGTCGATAAAGGGCAAAAGTGCACAAACTGCACCAACCCCAGCGGTGGCGTAGGCGGTATTTTTAAGAAGATTGCGACGAGATTCGTCTTTCAGGTTATCTTTAATTTTGTAATCTTCGTTATTTTTAGGGGTTTGATTGGAATTTTGATTGTTTTTTAGGTCGAACATTTTTGTAAAAGTTGATAGAATTAAAATATCATTGTGAATTTTAAGATCGCTTTGTAATTTATCAACTCAAAAAAAATCAATAAAAATCTAATTTTTCAAAATCTTATTTCGTATCTTGATGACAATTTTAAAAATCAAAAAATTATCTAATTTAGGCGATTTATCTTTGCCAAAATATGAAACTTCTGGCAGCGCAGGCCTTGATTTACAAGCATCTATCGAAGAGGATATAATTTTAAATCCAAGTGAATTTAAACTTATTAAAACTGGAATTGCGATTGCTTTAGAAAAGGGTTTTGAAGCTCAAATTCGTCCACGTTCAGGCTTGGCTCTTAAAAATGGTATTACGGTTTTAAATTCTCCCGGAACAATTGATTCAGATTATCGGGGCGAAATTTGCATAATTTTAATCAATCATTCTAAACTGCCATTTACAATCTCTAGGGGTATGCGAATTGCACAAATGATTATCACCAAGCATGAACAAGCCAAGATTGTTGAAGTTGAAAATCTTGATGAGACTTCTCGTGGTTCTGGAGGATTTGGTTCAACCGGTTTGTAAATTTTAATTTATTCAATCACGGCTAATACAACAAAAATAACTTTTGGATTTAGAAAAGCTTTTTCATTAATAGAAATATCGGTGGTAATTTTAATAATTGGAATATTAATTGCTGGAATTTCTCAGGGGATTGATTTGTATAATGATTTTAATTTAACAAAAGCGCGCAATATCACCAAAAACTCTCGAGTTGGTAGATTTCAAATCTCGAATTATGGCTTGAAACAACGCTTGAAGAGAGTTTTAAATCTGCAGAAAGGCGTGATAACGCATTAATTTCGGCGTGGAACGATATCAATATTTAGTCCTCACAAAAAAGAAGCATTTCTCAAAGCACTTCAGCCAACCAAGCTAAATATATTCTCCAAGCATTTAACAAATCTATTCCTGCCGTTAGATTTGACGGTGGAGATTACTATCCGTTTGATTCAGCTTTTATGAATGGCTCTGATTTTACTATTTTTGTTGTCGAGCAAAGAACTTCTGGAGCTAATTCATACTTTGTTGGAGGTGGAAGTAATGGTGTTTTTTCTTTAGGATAGACGGGGTCAACTACCATAAGAGCTGGTCAATCTGGAACTCTGGGTACAAATCATTTTGATTACACAATTCCTTCTTTTAGTAGCAGTCAAATAACGTCTAGAATTCATACTTTTATTCTAACAAGTGCTAACGGAAAAAAATATTGGCTCAACGGTGGCTCAACTCCTGAAGCTTCTTCGGCTGATAATTCTTTGTTTTCGCAATATTCGGGATACATAGGCGGTCTTCAAATAGGAGGAGCAACGCCAATTTACTACAATGGCGATATTGGTGAAGTTATAATTTATTCAAAAGAGCTTTCAACTAAAGAGCGCAATGAGGTTGAAGATTATTTATCAAAAAAATATGGAATTGTAATTTCATAAATCAATCCAAATTTTATAATTGTTGCGAAATTATTTAGCGAGCCTGATGATTTCCTTAATTAAAGATTTTCGTACTGATGATTTGCGATAATAAATCCCGATTGTTCTAAAGGGTGCATTAAAAATTTTAACGTAACTAACTTTATCATCATTTCTTACTGCAATTTCTGGTATTAAAGTAATTCCATTGCCATTGGCAACCATTTGACGCAAGGTTTCGAGGCTAGTGGCTTGAAAGTCATTTTTTTCAAAGGCTCTAACTGAGGAGCATATCTCAAGCGCTTGATCACGTAAACAATGACCATCTTCCAGCAACATTAATTCTTGGTTTTTTAATTCCTTAATTTGAATTTTAGATTTTTTAGCAAATGGATGATTTTTAGGAGTGGCGAGCAAAAATTTTTCACTAAAAATTTTTTCACCAACCAAATTTTCATTATCAATTGGCATAGCAATTAAAGAAAAATCAATTTCGCCATTATTGAGTTTGTCTATCAATTCAGCGCTTTTAGCTTCAATTAAAAAAATTTTTAAATTCGGAAATTTTTTATGAATATTGCGTACAAAATTTGGTAAAAAATATGAAGCTACGGTTGGAAAGGCGCCAATTCTGATCTCGCCACCAAAAGGGTCTTTAAAATTTTTAGCAATATTTTTGATTTCTTCGCTTTCTCGAAGAATTATTTCAGCTTTTTTAATAATTTCTGCGCCTGCCGGCGTGATTAAAAAATTTTGTTTATCACGCTCAAAAATATTTATTCCAAGGGTGTCTTCGAGTTTTTTAATTTGCATACTTAGAGCAGGTTGACTAACGAAAACTTTTTCTGATGCACGAGCAAAATTTTTTTCACGCGCTACTTCAACAATATATTTTAGGTCTCGAAGGTTCATAAGTAAAACTTATTAAGTTAATCAAATTAATATAATACACTTATAATAAAAAATCATAATATTTTGCAATCAAGATTTTTTAAAACAAATCAAAAAATTAACAACTAAAAAGGAGAAAATATGTTAAAAGTGAAAGATAAATTTCCGCAATTTAATGGCAAAGCTGTAGTGGGAAATGACATTAAAAATGCATTCATCGATTTGTCAAATAATGATTTTAAAGATAAGTGGTTGGTGATGTTTTTTTGGCCAAAAGATTTTACTTTTGTTTGTCCAACTGAAATTGCCGAATTCGGAAAACTTAATTCGCAATTTGAAGATCGTGATGCAAAAGTTGTGGGGGTAAGTACTGATTCTGAATTTACTCATTTGGCGTGGAAAAATCAAAAAGAGGAATTAAAAAATCTCCCATTTCCGATGTATGCTGATGTCAAGCGTGACTTATCTCACGCACTTGGTATCCTTGATCACGAAGAGGGTGTTTGTCAAAGAGCAACATTTATTGTTGATCCGCAAGGGATTATTCGTTTTGTTTATGTCACTGATCTAAATGTTGGGCGGAATCCGGCGGAGGTTTTAAGAGTTTTAGATGCGCTTCAAACTGATGAACTTTGTCCATGCAATTGGAAAAAGGGTGAAGACGTAATTAAAATATAATTTTTTTGAAAGAGGGGCAAAATTGCCCCACCTAAATTATTAAATTTAAATAAGATAATTTTATGGAACAGCTTCTAAATCAGCTCCATGAATATGCTAAAGATATAAAAATAAATGTTCAAAATTTGTTTAGTGAGCAAAATCAACAACTTAAGATGAAGCAAATTTTTGGAAGCGCTCTGGCGTGTGCTTTTGCAACAAAAAATTTGCTACTGATTAAAATTATGCAAAATGAAGTGCAAAAAGTTTTATCGAATGATGAAATAAGAGCCGTGAAAATAGCTTCAACTCTGATGGCAATGAACAATATTTATTATCGTTTTACGCATTTGGTTGAAGATAAAGAATATACGCAAATGCCTGCTGGACTTCGAATGAGACTTTTGGTAGAGCACAAAATTGACAAAATTGATTTCGAGATTTTTTCTTTAGCGGTGTCAATAATTAACGGTTGTGGAATGTGTATTGATGCTCATACAAATCAGTTAATAAATCACGGAATTAACAAGACTCAAATCCAGTTAATTGCTAAAATTTCAGCGGTGGTAAATTCTTTGGCACAAATATTAACAATTGAAAATTTGGAGTAATTATGAAAAACCATCAAACCCTTGAAGCGCTAGAAAAAATTTTAGCTGATTCTTATGTCTTAATGTTGAAAACCCAAAATTATCATTGGAATGTGGTTGGCGATAATTTTAAATCGCTTCATGAAATGTTCCAACTGCAATATGAAGAACTTTTTGGCGCAATCGATGAATTAGCCGAGAGAATTCGTTCATTGGGTTCTAAGGTTGATGGTACATTCGATCATTTCAAAAAATATAGCGATATAAAGAGTGGTAATAAAGATTTTAATGCTCAAGAGATGATCAAAGATTTGATTTCTGATCACGAAATTATTGTTAATCAATTACATAAATCGATTAAAATTTCTCAACAAGAAGGTGATGAATCAAGTGCGGATATTTTTATTCAACGCGCCAAAGCGCATGAAAAAACCATCTGGATGTTAGTCGCAAGCCTTTAAATTTATCGAGTATAAATTTATTGGCAGTTTTAAAATAATTAATTCAAAATTAAATTTTGATTAAGTCTTGCTAAGGTTTTATAATGGGTTCGACCTAATTTTTGCCTAATTTTTGTTTTATCTCCCCCGATTTAGTATAATTTTCACAAAAAAATTTACCAAAATCGGGGTTATTTTTTAGGAATTTAAAATAAGTTCGCTCCGAAATTAATATTGAAGGTTTGGCTTCGATCATATTTGGTTTTTTGAAGAATTTTCGCAAAATCAAGACGAATTGGACCCATCGGCGAAGCCCAAAAAATACTAAAACCGACCGAAGAGCGTAATTTTTTAGAATCAACTATCTCATCTTTTTGTTTTATTGATTTATCAACACCCTTAAGAATTCCAGCATCCCAAAATAACGCGCCATTAATTCCAAGCTCACGCGGTAAGCCAAGTGGAAAGCGTAATTCAGTGGAACTAAGATAATAAATTTTTCCACCAACTGCTTCATTATTATTTTTACTATTTGAGTTTCGAACCCTTGGACCAATTCCAAAAAAGGCAAATCCTCGTATATCATTTCCACCAAGGAAAAAATTATTTTGAATGGTGACATCTTGGTCAATCCCCTGAATAACACCGCCTCTGGTCATAAGTTTTAGAACTATATCCCTATTTATTGTTGGAACAAAATAGCTGGCGCGTCCTTCGTGCTTAAGGTTATGAACGTTTCCACCAATTCCAGTATAAGATTGAGAAATCGAGATAAAATAGCCTTTTCGTGGATCAATGCGATTGTCAGTCCGATCATAAAAGAGCGAATTTTCAATTGACGAATAAACATAGTTTCCTTGAGTCGCTTTAATGGCTAGAGATGAACCTTCGGTAACATTACCAACATTTTGAGACTTATATCTATATGAGATAAAGTGATCCAAAAATTCGGTAATACTATAACCAGCATTAACACTAAAGCCCAAATCGTCAGTTTCAAAATTGCGGGATTGGCGTTTGGCGGAGTTTGTGCGAAAAACTTCAAATCCCACATCAATTGGTCGTCCTAAAAAATAAGGCTTAGTATAGTTGACTTGGGCGCTAAGATTGGCAAAAGATTTCTGAATATGTAAACCTAATTTTTGACCCGTGCCAAATAAATTATTTTCACGAACTCCAGTGTTGATATTAAAACTATCGAAAGTTGAATAACCAAAACCCAAACTTAATTCGCCAGTTCTTTTTTCTTTAACGGTAATTTCTAGATCAATTAAATCAGTTTCTTGGATTCTTTTGGTATTGAAATCAACTTTTTCAAAAAATCCTAAGTTTTCGATGCGCTGTTTTGAGCGGTTGATTTTATTGATGTTATAAGGGTCTCCCTCGCGAATTCTAAGTTCACGGCGAATCACTTCGTCGAGGGTTCGAGTATTGCCAAAAATTTTAATATTATCGATAAAAATTCGAGGCGTTTCGTTAATTATAAAATCAATATCGATAATTTTTTTGTCGCGATCACGCTTTAAAATCGGCTCAATATTTGCAAAAGCGTAAGACTTTGCAGACATGATTTCAGTCATTGCGTCGATAGTTTTTTCAATAGCTTCGGCATTATAAATAGTGCCAGATTTAAAAAGGAGTTTGTCGTTCAGAATTTCAGGCTCAAAACCTTGAACTTGGTTGATAATATTGATTTCTCCAACATTATATTTGGTACCTTCTTCGACCAAAAAAGTGATAAAGAAATTATCTTTATTGCGATTAATTTGTGCCATTGAAGAAATTGTAGTAAAATCGGCAAAACCATTGTTATTGTAGTAACGACGCAATATTTCTTTATCATATTCAATTCTATCGGAATCATAAATGTCGCTAGAAGATAAGAATTTCCACCAAATTGTTTTTTTAGTTGAAATTTGCTCGCTTAATTCGCGATCCGAAAAAGCGTTATTACCAATAAAATATATTTCGCCAATTTTGGCTTTTGGACCTTCATCAATTTCATAAATAAGTTCGATACGATTTTGGTCTTTTTGAATTATTTTGGGCTCGATTTTAGTGAGGAATCGTCCACTTTTCACATAAATTTCGTTAATTCTCTTAATATCGTTTTGCAGTTTGGATTGCGAAAAAATACTACGTTTTTTTAAAGTTATTTCGGAAATTAAAACTTCTTCATCAATTTTTTTATTACCAATAAATTTGGTTTCATAAACGATTGGATTTTCGATGACTTCGAGATAAATGGTTTGATTTCTTAGGTTGATATTTACAGTGCTGAAATATTCAGTTTCAAGCAAGTTTTTGCGGATTTTTTCAAGATCGTAAGCTAAAGATTTATCATTTATAAGGTTTTCAAAATATTTCAAAACAGTTGCTTCGTCAATTCTTTCGAGGCCAGATATAATTGGTTTCGTGGGGTTAAAATTATCTTTTGAATATCCTTCACTAATCAAACCGAAGCTCAAAATAAACAAAATAAATGTCAAAAAAAGTCTATTTTGTTTTAATGATAATCGGCGGTGACTTTTGGTCATGAGAAGTTTTGATTTTAAGGGAATTTTCTTCAAGAATAAAAATAAAATATTCTGAAGCAACGGCTTTTTGTACAACGTTTTTGATTATATTTATGTATTGGTTTTGGTCAAATCTTGTACTTGACAATTTTTTAAAATTACTAAAAATAACGTGCCAAAATTAGTGCATAAAAATTATTATACGATTTTATCCAAAACTAATTTTTCCCAAAACTAATTTTTCTATATTTAAACCGTTTAAGGAAAACTCTACTTGATTAAAAAGCTTTTAGCGATTTAGAGCTTTTAGCCTTGTTATTGAACATTAATTAACTCTTAATTCGGTTGTGCTGAGATTATCTTTTTTATTCATTATATTATTTCCTTTTAGTGCTTTGGGTGACGATTTTGCTTCGAGCCTTTTCAAACCCAAAATGCGCTCTCATATTCAAATTGTTGGCTCATCAACGGTTTATCCTTTTATAGCGGTGGTGGCTGAAAGCTTTGGCCGTGAATCAAATTTTAAAACTCCAATTGTAGAATCAACAGGAACCGGAGGAGGTTTTAAGCTTTTTTGTTCCGGGGTGGGTTATGAATTCCCAGATTTTATCAACGCTTCACGACGCATCAAAAATAGTGAAATTGAAAAATGTAGAAGTAATCAAGTGAGTTTTGGCGAAATAAAAATTGGTTATGACGGAATTGTTTTGGCGAATGCACAATCTAAAATTCAATTCAATTTATCTGCTCAGCAAATTTTTTTAGCTCTCGCTGAAAAAGTTCCAAATTCAAACGGTGAATTAGTTGATAATTTTTATAAAAAATGGAGCGACATAAATGCCAACCTTCCACAAACTCAAATTGCGGTTTATGGACCACCTTCCACTTCGGGAACCAGAGATGCATTTGTTGAGTTGGTAATGATTGATAGTTGTGATAAAAATATATTTTTTGTAAAAAATTATCCCGACCAAAAAATTCGTCACAAAAAATGCCAAATAATTCGCTCTGATGGAGCTTTCATTGAAGCTGGTGAAAATGATAATTTGATTGTCCAAAAACTTAAAAATGATAAAAACGCTCTCGGTATTTTTGGTTATAGTTTTTTGCAAGAAAATCGCCAAACGATTCAACCTGCTTTAATTGATGGAATCTATCCAACGCTTCAAAATATTGCTTCTAGGAGCTACAAAATATCTCGTCCACTATATGTTTATTACAAAAAAGAGCACCGCAAATTAATTAGTGGGATGTCAGAATTTATCGCAGAAATTGCTAGTCGCAATACTCTCGGAAACGAGGGTTATCTTCTGCAAACCGGACTCATACCTTTGTCGAATCAAGAAATTGAATTGATGGAGGCTGAGTTGCGAAAGAATCTGTAAAAGTTTTTTTCGTAGTTTTCGAGGTCATCGCTTTCCAAATTAATTTTTAATTTGGCTTGTTGATAGGCTTCTCTTCTTTAACTATCAAACATCGTAAATTATGGTCTTTATTCCATTAGCAGTAATAGTTACGCTCTCGATAGTTAGTTCTTTAACTTAAGAAAAGCGTTAGCTAATCTTTTTTTAAATAAAAAAGGTAGAGAGGTTTATCCAAGCGATAATCTCTAATGCAAGGCCCACCAAGGAAATATCCTTGGTGGGTTTAATTATTAAGCTCCATTATCGGTTTTAAATCATAATAGTTTCAATTCAGGTAAGATAATTTTTATTAATTCTTACTAAATTTCACTAAACCTACTAAAACTCTAGAAAATAAAAATAAAATATTACTTGTAATAAAATTATTATTTATTTAAAAACCACCAACCAATATTCACCACTAAATCTAAAACCATGGTTGCCAAAACTAAAACCTTCTCATTTAATGGCGTTGATGCCATTCCAATCGATGTTCAAGTCAAAATTTCTAGCGGTAACGCCACTTTTAATATCGTCGGTTTGCCCGATAAGTCTGTCGGCGAATCCAAAGAGCGGGTGCGTGGGGCTATTACTTCAACTGGCCTGTCTTGGCCCTTTGAACGCATAACCGTCAATCTTGCACCAGCTGATTTGCAAAAAGAGGGTGGACATTTCGATTTAGCTATTGCTCTTGGCATTATGATTGAGATAGGTGTTTTGCCCCAAAGTTTTATCGACAAATATTTTATTATGGGCGAGTTGTCGCTTGATGGGTCTGTTAATGGAGTTGGAGGTATAATTTCATCAGCCATAACTGCGAACGAGTTAGGATTTGGCCTGATTTGTCCGCAAGCAAATGGCAAAGAAGCTGTATGGGCGGGTGATATCGATATTGTGGCAACACCTGATATTCTTAGCTTGGTCAACCATCTTAAAGGCCAGCAAATTTTATTGCGTCCCGATAATTATCAGAATTTTCAAAAGCAAATATATCCAGATTTTGCCGATGTAAAAGGTCAAGAATACACCAAAAGAGCCCTTGAGATCTCAGCCTGTGGAGGGCATAATGTTTTAATGATAGGCTCACCTGGCGTTGGCAAATCGATGTTGGCGTCGCGATTGCCAAGTATTTTGCCTGATCTCGAATTGCTCGAAATCCTCGAAATCAACATGATTGCCAGTTTGAGTGACAAAATCATCGATGGCAAACTTATCACCTCACGACCATTTCGTGAGGTTCATCATTCTTGTTCAATGTCGGCTATGGTTGGTGGTGGAGCCAAAGTTAAACCTGGAGAAGTTTCTTTTGCACATAAGGGGGTTTTGTTTTTAGATGAGTTGGCAGAGTTTCCAAGACAAGTCCTTGATTCCCTTCGTCAACCACTCGAAAGTGGACAAA
>VGDJ01000022.1 GCA_016869775.1 Alphaproteobacteria bacterium | reverse complement strand
AAGAAGTTGGAAAAAGTTCATTCGGAATCATTCCGGTTTTCTTGGGAACTCTTTTAATTACTTGCGTCGCCATGGCAATTGCCATTCCGGTTGGCATTATGTCCGCAATTTATTTGGCACTTTATGCCAGCGCAAAAAAACGTGATTTTTTGAAACCAATTTTAGAAATTTTAGCTGGAGTTCCGACGGTTGTTTACGGCTATTTTGCCGTTACTTTAGTGGCGCCTTTCTTTAAAAGTTTTTTTTCAAATTTTGGCCTCGAAATTTCTGCCGAAAGCGCATTGTCAGCTGGTTTTGTGATGGGGGTAATGATTATTCCATTTGTACTTTCTTTAACTGATGATGCTATTAGCACGGTTCCGCAAAGCTTAAAAGATGGCGCACTCGCACTTGGAAGCACTAAATCAGAAATGATTAAAAAAGTGGTTTTGGTATCAGCCTTACCAAGTATTGTTGGAGCCATAATTTTGGCTGTTTCTCGAGCCGTCGGCGAAACAATGATCGTAGTTATGTCGGCAGGCTTGATAGCCAAACTAAGCTTCAATCCGCTCGACTCAGTCACAACTGCCACCGCTCAAATTGTTACTTTATTAGTTGGCGATCAAGAGTTTAACAGCCCAAAAACGCTTTCGGCTTTTGCCTTGGCTTTAACTTTATTTGCTTTTACTTTTGCTTTGAACGTAATTGCTTTGGCAGTGATCAAAAAATATAAAAATCGTTAACTATCTTCAATAATTTCTTATTAAGCACCTCAATTAGCAGAATAGCTAATCACCCCTAAACATGCCATCGAGATAGAGTATTAAGAATTTCGCGTTATTGCGATTTGGATATCACCGTCATCAAGCTGATTATCAAAAATTTTAGCGGAAGAGTTGCTAATTTTATCGTTTGAAATTTCAAGACTTATTGCCAAAACTTGTGATTTTATGTAATTTTCAAATCTTTTGGCAACGCTTGTAATTCTAGGCTTTGTAGAAAAAATTTCTAATTTCACCATGTCAGTAATTTGCAAATCAGCATCTTTGCGGTTTTGCTGAATTGCTCGAACTATATCACGAGCAATACCTTCATCTTCAAGCTCTTGAGTAATTTCGATAGACAATAAGATCAAAAAATCGTTTGAAGGCAATGCCAAAATTGCTGATTTTTTTTCATCGATATTTTTTATAGTAAGCTTTAATTCAAAATCGTCATCGACTAGCTTGACTCCAGCAATTTCAATGGTTTTATCGTCAATTTTTTGCCAATTATTTTCTTTGATGGCTTGGGTTATTTCTTTAATTTTAGCACCAAATTTGGCACCAATTTTTTTAAAATTAATTTGTAATTTATTGTCGGCAAACTCTGAAATATTTTCGGCAATTTTTATTTCTTTAACATTAACTTCTTCAGAAATTATATCGATAAATGGCAAAATTCGGTGAGCATTTTTACCAATAATTGTAAGCGATTGAAGTGGTAATCTAACACGCAAATTCTTGCTATCGCGAATAGCCAAAGCTGTCGAACAAATCGCTCGAATCAAATCCATATCATGAATCAAATCAACTTCATCATTTAAAAAATTAACCGATGGAAAATCTTGCAAATGAACAGAGGTTTTGCGATCAATCATGCTAGTTCTCCGATAATGTATACATCTTCGCCACAATTTTTGAGCAAATCGACAATTTCATCGACATTGTTTTTGTCGACCACCAAAACCATTCCAATTCCGCAGTTGAAAGTTCTATGCATTTCTTTGTCTTCAACTTTTCCAAGCTTTTGAAGAAATGAAAAAATTTCGGGCATATGCCACGAACTATAATCGATTTTAGCTTCAATATTTGGCGATAAAACTCGTGGTAAATTCTCTATCAAACCCCCTCCCGTAATGTGAGCAAGAGCTTTAACTTTATGAGTTTTTATGGCGCTAAGAACTGATTTTACATAAATTTTTGTTGGGGTAAGTAATTCTGAACCAATTGTTTTGTGATTATTAAATTTGTCAGAAAATTTCAGCGAATTTTGTTTCAAGATATATCGTGCCAATGAATAGCCATTTGAGTGAAGACCACTTGAAGATAACCCAATCAAAACATCACCTTTACAAGTTTGACGTGGTAAAATTTTGTCACGCTCAACTGCTCCAACTGCAAAACCCGCCAGATCGTAGTCATTTTCTTGGTACATGTCGGGCATTTCGGCGGTTTCTCCTCCAATTAAAGCACAATTGGCTTGTTTACATCCCTCAGCAATTCCCTTGATGATAACGCTTGCAACATCAACATTTAATTTTGAGCTTGCAAAATAGTCTAAGAAGAACAAAGGTTCGGCACCTTGAACAATTAAATCATTAACGGACATAGCCACCAAATCAATGCCAATAGTATCGTGAGTATCGGTCTCGATGGCAACTTTAAGTTTAGTCCCAACCCCATCGGTCGAAGAGACAAGAACCGGATCATTATAGTTACATTTTTTTAAATCAAATAAAGCACCAAAACCCCCAAGTTCAGAATCTGCGCCAATTCTAGCTGTAGCTTTAGCAAATGGTTTAATTTTTTTGATCAGTTCATTACCGGCGTCAATATCAACGCCTGATTTTTTGTAGCTAGATGACATTTTATGAAATTTAGAAATGATTGAGAAATCTTTGATTGATAAAAATAATTTAAACAAATATTTTTTAAAACAAGTTTTTAATCAAGAATTGATTTAACATGCTCAAAGTCACCCAAATTTTAGTAGCCATATTTTTAATCACATATAAAAATTCTTTTGCTCAAGAAACTAAAAATAATATTTACGAAATTGAGTCCATTTCTTCAAAAGCTTCCGATAAAACCCCCAATGCATCAAAAATCTTAGCCACAACAAACGCAAGGCGCGATGCCTTCATGGTATTGCTGATGAGGCTACAGCTACCAATTGCGACCGCCGATAACATTTCTAACGAAGAAATTGCTGAAATGGTTAGATCTGAACAAATCGTTGACGAAAAAATCGCCGGCAACAATTATTCCGCTAACTACAACATTACTTTTGCTCGAGATTTTGTTGATCACATTCTAGAAAAGAAAACCAAAGAACAAGAATCAAAAAATAGCGAGCTCGACAAACCCAAAAAAGATAATTATCTTATAATTCCAATTAAAGTTGCAAAAAAAAGACCCATACTATGGGAACCAGAGAACGATTGGCGCTCAACAATAGATAAGGTTATAAACAAAAATAATTTACAAAAAAATTTTATAATCCCAGAATCCAATGCTGAAAATATTGCTTTGATTAACGGACAAAATATCAGTAATATTTCTTTTGAAAATTTTGAAAAAATCCTCGAAACATACAAAGCCCAAGGGGTTTATTTGATGTTTTATAATTTTGATGAAATTGAAAACAAAGTTTTGGTTGAAGTCCAATATTTCAGAAAACTTCTCAAAAAACAATTTCGCCTTAGCTTTATAAATGTCGATCGACTTTCATATAGCGATCTACTCACAAAAGTCGCTGATCGCTCAATCGAATATTTAAAAAATAATCCAATTGGAAGCGATAATGCGTTAAACAAAAATATCATTAATTTAATTATCAAAATTTCTTCGATTTCTGACTGGCTTAATGTAAAAAACACTCTTGATAAAAGCTCTCTAATTGATGGCCTTGAAATAATATCAATTTCTAAAGATGAAGTAAAAATTAAAATCAATTATATCAACACTCAAATTCCAGTCGAACAAGGGCTTGAAAAACTCGGTTTAATTTTTAGCAAAAGAAACCAAGATACCTTCGATATCAACGCCATATCTCAATGAAAACAAAAGATAAAATTATTTTCACCTTTATCCTGCTAACAATTTTTGGACTATTACTTTATAAAATCCGAACCATCCTAACCCCCTTTATCCTCGCAATCATTATATCTTATACCCTTAATCCGGTTGTCAATTTTTTGTGTAAAAAATTCAATTTATCGCGATTCAAAGCTGTTTGTTCAATTACGGTGATATTTTTATGTTTTTTTGCGATGTTTTGTGTCTTTATTTTTCCTTTGCTTTATAATCAAACCATCCTTCTGGCCGAATCAGTTCCAAGTCATATTGAAAATTTTTCGGATAATTTTTATCCCGATATTGTTGATTTTTTTGCACGCCTTAATATTGAAATTGAACACAACTTTTTCGACCTCATTAAAAATAATCACATATTCATTCTTAACGATGGAATTATCGAAAAAATTATTACCAACCTCATAAGCTCTTCAACCTTTATTATCAATATCTTATCCATATTATTTATTATGCCGATCTTAATATTTTATCTTTTAAAAGATTGGCATAAAATTATTCATAAAATTAACGATAATTTGCCAAAAAAATATTTTTCACAAATCAGAGAAATTTTTGTTTTAATCGATAAATCAATATCTGGATTTCTGCGAGGTCAAATCAATATTTGTCTTATTCTAGCATTTTATTATGCAATTTTGCTCACCATTTTTGGCTTGGATAATGGCTTTTTGATTGGCTTTATAACTGGGCTTTTATCTTTTGTTCCATATATTGGATATGGCACTGGTTTATTTCTAGCAGTTATCGCTTCATTGTATCAATGGGGCTTAAATTATCATCAAATAGGAGTAATTTTGTTAGTTTATTTAATTGGCCAGATAATCGAATCGAATTTCTTGGCACCAAATCTAATTGGTAAAAAAATTGATCTTCATCCTTTGTGGATAATTTTTGGAGTTTTCTTTTTTGGATCAATTTTTGGATTTATTGGAGTATTATTATCAGTGCCTTTAACAGCAATATCATCGGTGCTTTTAAAATATTTCATCAAAAACTATTATAACAAATAATATGGCAATTTTTGATGATTTATTCAAAAACGATAAAAACTCTTCACCAAACATTGAAATTGAAATTGAAAAAAATCATTTAAATGAATCTCTAAACCACTCTCTTGATTCTCAATCAATCTCGCCAAACGAATTAATTCGTAAATACGAACATATCAAAATTCTACCGATTAATCCGGATCACAAAAACAAATTAGAAAAATTAACTCACGAGATTCGAGATGATTTGCAAAGACTAAAACGCATCATTAATACCCACTTCTAATTTTTTACCACACCAACAATTTTAAATATCAAAGCCATTTTTTGCGCTTAAATATTGCTAAAGGAATTATTGAAGATATTAGCATCAATACTAAGGCTATTGGATAGCCAAATTTAGAATTCAATTCCGGCATAAAGTTGAAATTCATACCATAAATACTGGCTATTAAGGTTGGTGGCATAAAGACCAATGAAACCACCGTGAAGGTTTTTATTACTTTGTTTTGCTCGATATTTAATAAACCCAAAAAACTGTTTTGAAGATATTCGAGGCGCGTAAAATTGAAATTTGCATGCTCAATAAGAGAGTTAATATCTTTAATAATAATTCGAAGACGATTGTAGTTTTCAAGCATCAAATCTTCATTTCTCAATAACGAAGATAAAACGCGCTGTTTATCAAAAAGCGCCTCGCGAAGCGACATCGTCAAGTCTTGACTTTCGTTAATTTTTAGCAAAAGTTTTTCATCAAGACGATTATCGTAATTGATTTTTTTACTAATTTCGGCGACATATTTTGAAACCGACTCCATTAAATCGGCATCAAAATCTGTACGCGCCTCAAGAATGGCCACAAATATTTTGGAAGCGTTAGCAAAAATCATCGGAAATTGTTTGATTTTTTTGACAGTTTCCGAAATCACTCGACTATCAAAATAACGCAAAGTAAACAAGGTTTTTTCGGTTAAAATAAAAGACATTTCGTGTTCTTCAAGGGCTCCGGTGTGAGGAACCATGTTTACAAAAGTTGAGTTGATTTTGATTATACCAGAATTTTCAAGATAACGCGATGAAGTTTCAATTTCTTCTTGCTGTTGACGAGTTGGAAAAGTGATACCAAAAAATTCTTCTACTTCTTTAATTTGTGCAATCGTTGGGTTTTGCAAATCAACCCACGCAATATCGGTTCTAATTTCAGAAATATTAGCCAGTTCTTTGAGCGTTAAAACCTTAATTTGAGAGTATTGTGGCAACTGAAAAATGCGGATCATGACGATGAGGTTTTTAATTTTAACGAGACCTAATCCACATAATTTCTGAAACTAATTTGTAAAAACCAAACTCATTTGAGACTAGAACCCAAAATGTAGCTTAAAATTATATTAGTTGAAATTATTGGTGGATTTGAATTGCACTTAAATTTTGGAACTAGAATTTTGAAATTAATTTTGGAACCAAGATTTGGAATTTGGTATTAATTTAATTTTTAAGTTAGTTCCTACAAAAAAGCTCGCGAATCTTATGTTTGAACAATATTAAATCAACAAAAATTTTGTCAAATTTAAAAAATTCTAAACTCAAGAATATACAAAATATTTGAACTGATTAAAAACTTAAATTTGAAATTTTTTTTAAAAAGTGATTAAGAATTAAGGTTTTGGGGCGACAATTTTTCTTTCATAAAATAAATTTATAACCTCAAATTTATAACCTCTCGCCAACTAGTCTCAAAAATTCATCAACCCCAAACAAAGCAATGAATGACCCCATTCTTGGGCCTTGGTCTTGACCGAGCAAAATTTGATAAAGCGCCAAAAACCAATCGCGCATATTTTTTTCATAGCCGTGATTTTTGCCAATTTGAAAAACTAAATTTTGTAATTCTTGCGGATCGTTTTTTTGGCTTTCATCGATATTTTTAAGCGCCTCGGCAAGCTCGCCAATTGCTAATTTTTCAGGGTTAGATGGCTCGCGATATTTTTTATTTTTCTTGATGAAATCATTGTAATAATTAATCGCACGGTCAACCATTTGCGCTAAAAGTGGCGATGAATTTTTGGTCAAACCGGCTTGATATTTCGAAATAAAACCCCACAAAACCTCATCATTTTCTGGGTTGCAGGCTCCCGCTAAATTCAATAACAGCGAATAGCTAATGTTAAAATTTAATGATTGACTTGGCACTTTGCCATTATGAATAAAAAAAGCTGGGTTCTCCAATTTTTGCTCTGGAGTTTGAGCTTCAAAGCTTTGAGCAAAAGATAAATATTCATCCATTGCCTTTGGAATCACATCAAAATAAAGGCGTTTGGCGGTTTTGGGTTTTTGATACATAAATAATGCCATCGACTCGCTTGGCGCGTATTTTAACCAATCTTCAACCGCAATGCCATTGCCTTTCGATTTTGAAATTTTTTCGCCAGTATCTGATAAAAACATTTCGTAAGTAAAATTGACGGGAGGCTCGCCTCCAAGTATTTCACAGACTTTGCGATAAATTCTTTCATTGGGTTGATGGTCTTTGCCATAAATTTCGTAATCAACCCCAAGCGAATACCAGCGGGCGCCGAAATCAATTTTCCATTGCAATTTGCAACCGCCCTTGGTCACCGAAATTTCTTTTTCTTGCCCATTTGGGGCGATATAAATTACCGTCCCCTTTTTTTTGTCAACGGCTTTAACGCCCTTATCAACAACAATTCCTGACTCTTGATCAATCGGCATAAAAGGCGAATAAGTTTCTTGGCGTTCACTGCCCAAAGTTGGAATCATCAGCTCCATCAACTCTTCATACTTATCTAAAACTTTGAGCATTGTTGAATCAAAAGCGCCGGAGCAATATTTTTCGGTAGCCGAAATAAATTCATATTCAAAACCAAAGGAATCAAGAAAACCCCGCAAACGAGCATTCATGTGATGACCATAAGATTGATGAGTGTTAAACGGATCAGGCACCGAAGTTAGTGGTTTGCCCAAATTTGTGCGCACCAAATCTTGATTTGGAATATTGTCTGGCACCTTACGCAAGCCATCAATATCGTCGGAAACACAAAACATTTTGCTTGGAATATGAGGTGCCAACAGCGAAAAAGCATAACGGACCATCGAAGTACGCACCACCTCACCAAAGGTGCCGATGTGAGGCAAGCCTGATGGACCATAGCCCGTTTCAAATAACACAAAACCTTTTTGCGGAGTTTTGCCATCGATTTTTTCGAAAATTCGGCGCGCCTCTTCAAAAGGCCAAGATTTGGCGTTTAATAATTGCGAATTTTGAAAGAAATTTGACATTTTATAAAAAATTTTGGTTGTTTTGATTAGAAGATAATAATTATTATTAAGTTTTATTTAAAATTTTATTAAATATTTTGGGCAACTTCAAGCGCGATTTAAATAATAAATCATATGCTACGAGCCACTAAAATGGTTTTATTTTTATGCGCTTTGGTGGCGATAATTCGGCAATCATAAATTGTGTTATCAATGATTTTTTGATTGCTTGAATCTTGAATTTCAACATCTAAAAAATTTTCGGTTTTTCCGCGATTATTTTTTTCGATTAATACCTTAAAATTTTTTCCAATTTGCTTTAAGAGATATTTATTTAATTGATTTTCTCCGGCCTCGCGCAAAATTTTTGCCCGCTCTTTAATAATTTTTTTGTCAAGTTGTGGCATTTTATAAGCTGGAGTACCTTGCCTTGCAGAATATGGAAATATATGAGTAAAAATTAAATCAGCTTTTGAAATCAAACTCAGAGAATTCTGAAACATCGACTCATCTTCGGTTGGAAATCCAGCTATAATATCGGCCCCAAAAGTTATTTCAGGTCGAATTTGGCGAGCTTTTAGACAAAAATCAATAACTTGATTACGATCATGACGACGCTTCATGCGCTTAAGAATCATATCATCGCCAGATTGAACACTTAAATGTAAATAAGGCATCAAACGAGGCTCGTTGCGCAATATTTCAAAAAATTCGTTATCAATTTCAGCAACATCTACCGAAGATAATCGAAGCCTATCAAGACTTGGTGTCATTTTCAAAACCCTGCGAATCATTTGCGAAAGAGTTAATGAGGAGGGCAAATCTTTACCGTAATCTGAAATATCAACTCCCGTAAGCACAATTTCGCGATGACCCGCATTAGCCATTTTGTTAGTCTGTTCAACAATTTCACCAAGCGGAACTGAGCGACTATTACCCCGACCATAAGGAATAATGCAAAAAGTACATCGATGATTACAACCATTTTGAATTTCCAAAAAAGCACGAGTTTGGTTTTCAAAATACGAAACTAGATGGGGCGAAGTATCGCGAACCGACATGATGTCGTTGACCTTGATTTTGGCATGCTCTTGAGGTTTTAAAAAATAATTTTGAGTTGATTTAAATTCATTAAATTTTTTATCGGAATGGTGAGATTCGTTGGAATTGTTGGATTTATCATCGTCAATTGATGTTTTTGAGTTTTGAATTGGTTGATTTTTTTTGTCAATAATTTGCTCATCGTTCAATTTGTAGCTGTCAACACTAGATTTTTGAGCATTACCAATTACTAAATCAACTTCGTTCATTTGCGCATATTTTTGTGGATCGATTTGCGAGGCACAACCAGTTACAACAATTTTGGCTTGAGGATTTTTTTTGCGTTCGAGGCGAATTTTGGCGCGCAATTCTTTTTCAGCTTCAGCGGTTACGGCACAAGAATTAAAAACGATCAGGTTTTTTTCGCCCGATAATTCTAAGGCCTTTTTAATTGCTTCAGATTCAAAGGCATTGAGTCGACAACCAAAGGTAATTACTTGATTATTCTTTACCTCTTCTGCTGTCATTGGCTAAAATTACGTGATTAACAACTTTTGAAACACCGCGTACCTTTGATGCAATCGCAATAGCACGATTCATCTCCTTTTCATTTATCGCAACTCCTAATAAATATACCTCATTATCGACGGTGGTTATTTGATAATTTAGAGTGCGCAAATCTTTTGCTAAAGCGAATTTAGACTCGATTTCTGCAGTAATCATATAATCAAATATGGCCGAAGCTATATTTTGAAGGGTAATTTTACCAGTTTCATTAATTTTGATTTCATCGATAACTTCAGTCACACCTTTTGCTTGCCAACATAATTCTTGAGCTAGTTTGGCTTTTTGTGGATCGCGCACTATACCAGTTAACATGACTCTGCCTTCGTTAACAGTTATATCGATTGAATTGCCAAAATTTTTTAGACCATTTGAAATAAATTTATAACCAATTTTGGTAGCAATTTTTATATCCCCACGAGTGTCTTCAATGGTTTTTTCACGATACGCCAAACCTGCCCCAACTCCAGATGAAATTACAATGGTTTCGACACAAGAAGTAAGAGAAAAAATCAAGAAAAATAACAAAAACAAATAGTTTCTAATAAAGACTTTAGAAATATTAAATTTTTTTAACATATTTAATGATTGGTGGGATTTATATTGATTAGTTAAATTTTTATAATTTGGATGGCTAATCTAAAAGTAAATATTATCTAATTGAGGCGCAAAATATAAACCCAAATTCACCATTTGCAATTTATTTTTTATACCCTAAATTCTTTGAAATAGCTTAAATTTTAAATTAAAAAACCGCAAAAATTTTAAATATTTTTTACAAATATTTTTATATTATCTTGCTAATCTAAAAATTTCTGTTTTTTATTTTTGCTTTTTAAGCGGGTGTAGCTCAGTGGTAGAGTACTACCTTGCCAAGGTAGGTGTCGAGGGTTCAAGTCCCTTCACCCGCTCCAATCAAAATCCGGCCTTTAATTCACAAAAAATTCCTTTCACTCACCATAAATCTGCTTAGCTATTTTTAAATTTGCTGAATTTTCGTAGATCTCGAGAAGAATTAATTTATGATTAATTTTTTTGAAAATATTTAGTATGATTCAAATTTATTACTCATAAATTCTTTGATGGATTTCTCTAAAAAATCAGGAGATGAAGCGATATGAAAATCCTCATCTAAAGCTATTAGTTTTTTAGGCGAGTTAAATAATTCAAAAAGTTTTTGACCTTCAGAAAATGGGACAATTTTATCACCCTTAGCATGAATTATTAATACCGGAGTATTGATTTTTGGTGCGAGTTTAGCTGAATCAAATCGATCTCTCAAAATCAAGGAAACTGGCAAAAACCAATAAATTTTTTTAGCAACTGATTCTATTGAGGTAAAAGGCGCTTCTAAAATTAAACCCGCAAAATCATTTTCTGAAGCTAATTTAGTCGCAACTCCAGTCCCAATTGACTCGCCAAATAAAATAATTTGTTTTGAAGAAATTTGTTTAGAATTTAAAAAACCCAACGCCGAATTGGCATCAGCAAAAAAACCATCTTGTGATGGACTTCCTTCTGATTTTGCATATCCCCGATATGAAATAGCTAACACTCCGTATTGATTGGCAAATTTTATCATTCTGTCGGTCCTTCCCCCTAAATTCCCAGCATTACCATGAAAATATAAAATGGTTTTTTGACCTTCTGTAGGTTTTTTATACCACGCATACAGTTCAACTCCGTCAGAAGTTTTAAGAGTCAGTTCTTGAAAATCTTCGGGAATGACTAAAATTTTACCAAATGGATAATATAAAAAGTTTCTTTGGAAAAACATCATGAACAAAACCACAATGGCATAAAATAGGGCTAGTTTAATAAGAAATGTTTTGGCAAAGATTTTTTGAAACAAACTATAATTTGGTTAGGAAATTTTTTAAATCTTCAGCGTTTTGAACCGATGAAGATTTAAGATTTGGGCAAGTTCTTGAAACAAGACCAGACAATACTTTGCCAGCCCCTATCTCGATTACCTCTTCAATACCATTTTTCTCAAAACACAGCATGGTTTCGCGCCAGCGCACTGAGCCAGTTATTTGTTGAATCAATAAATTTTTAATATCTATAGAATTGGTTTCGATATTTGCTGATACATTGGCCACAATCGGAATAAGTGGTTTTGAAATTTTAATTTGCGCCAAAGCAATTGCCATTTTCTCTTGAGCTTCCTGCATTAAATTGGAATGAAAAGCACCACTTACTGGCAAAATAATGGCACGTTTTGCACCTTTGGTTTTGGCGATTTCGATCGCTCTCTCGATAGCATTTTTTGAGCCCGATAAAACAATTTGTCCAACCGAGTTATCATTCGCTACCTGGCAAACCTCATTTTGCGAAGCTTCTTTAGCAATTTGATGAGCAATATCAATCTCAACACCCAAAATTGCACACATAGCACCCGCATTTTTTTCACCACATTGAGCCATAGAAGAGCCACGAATTTGTAAAAGCTTGGCAGTATCTTCAAGACTCAAAGCTTTTGAAGCACACAATGCAGAATATTCCCCGAGTGAGTGGCCAGCTGTTAAAGAACATATTTGGTCAAATTTTTTACCAAAATCTTTTTCTAAAACCTCAATCATGGCAACCGAGACCGCCATCAAAGCTGGTTGAGTGTTTTCAGTTTTTGTAAGAATTTCTTGCGGTCCTTCGAACATTATTTTGGATAAATCAACTTTAAGAATTTCATCGATGGTTTTAAAAACATTTCGCGCAGTTGCGAAGTTTTCAGATAAATCTTTGCCCATCCCAACCATTTGAGAGCCTTGACCTGGGAATACAATTGCTATTTTGTTTTTCATTTTTAGCGATATTTGTTAATAATTTTTTTAACTTCGTGGCCAATTTTTATATCATTTAAAGCAAATGAAATATTGGCTTCGAGATAACCCAAAACATTGCCACAATCAAAGCGTTTTTGGGTGTTTTTAACATAATAAAATGGCGAATCTATACACATTTGCTTGAGCGCATCGGTTAATTGAATTTCACCACCGCTACCAATTTGAAATTTTTCTAAATAATCAAAGATTTTGGGATTTAAAATATAGCGACCATTAATTGCTAAATTCGATGGCGCCTCATCAATATTGGGTTTTTCAATCATATCTACGATTTGTTGTGTGAATTTTAAAGAATCATTTTGTGGTTTTATAATTCCATAATTTTTGACTAAATCATGCTCTACTTCATCAACTCCAATAATACATGAATGGCTTTCGGATTTTTCATATTTAGCAATCATTTGCTTCAATTGACTTGGCAAACTTGGATTTGGCATCAAAAGTTCATCCGCTAGAATAACTATAAATGGCTCATTTGGAGCAATAAAGTTTCTTGCGCACCAAACTGCATGACCGAGGCCAAGGGGTTTTTGTTGGCGAACAAAGGCAATTTGCCCCGCTTGTGGCATCCAACCTATAACCTTGTTAAGCTCTTCAGCTTTAAATTTTTCGTCAAGCTTTGATTCAAGCTCGTAAGCATGATCAAAATGATTTGCGATGGCATTTTTGTTGCGCCCAGTAATAAAGATAAATTTCTCAATTCCGGCATCTTGAGCCTCTTCAAAGGCATATTGGATTAAGGGCTTGCTAGCAATCGGCATCATTTCTTTAGGTAAAGACTTGGTAGCTGGTAAAAAGCGTGTTCCAAGACCTCCAACCGGAAATATTGCTGTTTTTACCTTAGTCATCATTCACCCACGATTTTTAGTTTTCGATAAATTGTTGAGCGCCCAATCTCAAGCTGTTTGGCGACTTCGGAAAGATTGCCATTATATATGTTAACTAATCTGCGAATAATTTCTTCTTCGATTGATTCTAAGTTTTTGCACTTACCCTCATCGTCAAAAATATCGACTAGCTCGCTGTTTATATCAGAACTTTTTTTGATGATGGCTTTTGCTTTAGTTAGATTACTACTTTCTTTGTGAAGCAAAA
>VGDJ01000021.1 GCA_016869775.1 Alphaproteobacteria bacterium | reverse complement strand
TCAAAATTGATTTTTTAAGATTATGAGCATTGATTTTCTTCGTTTAGTTGCCCATTTTTAATTTTTATAATTCTATCAGTTTTTTTAGCTAACTCAAGATTGTGAGTAACTACAAGGCAGGCGATTTGATGTTTTTTGACCAAATTTTTAAGTAAATCAAAAACTTTTTGTGAAAGTTCTGAATCTAGATTACCAGTTGGCTCATCGGCTAGAATTAATTTAGGTTTAGCAACTATTGCTCTAGCGATTGCAACTCTTTGTTGCTGTCCGCCCGATAATTGGGAGGGTTTAAAATTATAGCGATCTGAAAGTTCAACTTCATCTAATGTTTGAGAAGCAATTTTTATAGCTTCTGCTTTCTTAAATCCTTGAATTAAGAGGGGAAGAGCTACATTTTCGACAGCGCTAAATTCTGGCATTAAGTGATGAAACTGATAAATAAAGCCAATTTTATTTTGTCGAAGAGAAGTTCTTAGTTTGTCGCTTGCAATTGAGGCGTCAATACCATCAATTATTATTGAGCCGCTGGTCGGATTATCTAAAAGACCACATATTTGAAGAAGGGTTGTCTTTCCTGAGCCAGAAGGGCCAACAAGTGATATGAGATCTGAGGAGTTTATAATAAGATTTGCTTTCTTAATTACCTCAAATTTTTCATGAGCTTGGAAAAAAGTTTTGCTGATGTTTTTGATTTCTATAATTGCGGCCATTTACTTTTTTTTCTTTTTAGGCTTATCATCATCTTCATCAAAATCATCATCCTCATTATACTCGTAGTTAAAATCATCTTCTTCCTCGTCTTCATCTTCTTCATCTTCTTCTTCATCGTCAAAATTATTATCTTTCGATTTAATTTTATCAAAATTGTCAAAATCATCGCTTTTATGACTTTGTTTAGAATCAGACTCTAGTTTATCTTTAGCGGTGATAATGACTTTTTGGCGAGCATCTTCAAGGGAGATATTATAAATTGCTGAATATTCGCAAGCTAATCTATAAATGGCGGTTTCATAGATTATTCTCTCGCTATATGATCTTTCAGAATCTTCGATATCGCGAGTTAAATCGCGAATTACTTCTGCGAGCATGATTATGTCTCCAGAATTAATTTTTGTTTCGTATTCTTGAGCTCTTCGAGACCACATTCCCTTCATTTTTTTGACACCGCTTCGTAAAATTGCAAATACTTCATCCATTTTTTGCTTTGAAGCTAAAGGGCGTATTCCAAACTTATCGGCATTTTGAACTGGAATTTTTATGGTAAGCTTATCTTTTTCGAAATAAATCATGTAGCAACTGATATTTTGTTGCATTACTACGGTGGTTTCGATGTCGATAATTTTGCCAACTCCATGTGAAGGATAAACTACGTAGCTATTGATTGAAAAATTTTCTGACTTGATATTTTTTGTAGAAGATAATTTTTTGGTTTCAATTTTTTTAGATATTTCAGTTTTAAAGGGTTCAAGATTTTTTTTGGACTCAATAGAAGAGTTTAATTTTGGGTAAGAGGTCAATTTAGAGTCATTTTTTTTTGTGGTATGCGATGTTTTTTTTAGTTGGTCTTTAGCAGAAGTTTTTAGTTTTTTTTCAATTTTATTTTGTGTTAATTTTGTGTTGATAACTTTGGATTTTTTGGGGTTTTTAATAATTTTTTTTAAAGATTTTAAATTTTTAATCTGAATTTTTTTTGTAGATTTTTTGGCATTTATTTTTGGAGCTTTAGGATTTTTTTTTGATGGTTTGGAGGGCTGTTTTTTTGATATTTTTAATTTATTAGATTTTACAACAGTTTTTTTAATATTTTTAGTAATTTTTTTATTCTTCATGATAAATAAAAATTAAATAAAGTTATTGATAATAATTAGTAATAAATATGAATTAGTGTGAGATAATTTTTTTAAAAAATTAAAAAAAATACTAGCAATAAAAAACTTTAATGTCTATAAAGACTTTCTAGCACTAAATACCAAAATATATCAAAATTAAATCACAAACCTTTCAATAATTTTATCCGCATTTTCACTTTAGTAGCTAATTAATTTTTTAAATTGATGAGCGTTAACCAAGTTACTATCGCGCGTATTGTTGGTTTTAAATTTCTATAGCCTTGAAAAAAAAAGAATTAATTTCAAAAAAATATAAAAATTTTTTTTTCGATAAAATAAATTTCATTATCGAAAGCAAGTTTTTTAAACCCCTTTCTCTTACAATAATTGCTGTCTTTATTTTTTTCAAAATTTATCAATATTTGGGTTTTTTTTTAACAAGTAAATTTTTTTCGGAATCACAAAATAAAATTTCAAACTCAATCAAAATTTCTCTTGCTGGAACTCCTTTCAATCTTGATTTTGAAGAAGAACAAGTACTTGATTATCAAATTAAGAACGGCGACACATTATTAAAAATCCTTGCAGATGTTGGTGCCGAGGATCAAGATGTATTTTCCATCATTGGAGCTTTAAAAAAAATTAAGTCTTCACAAAATCTTAGTATAGGATCGCAAATTACTATCACGTATCGTTCAATTGACGATGAAGAAAGTTCTGATCAAAATGCTAAAAGAAAGGTCGTAATTTCAAATGTTACAATTCCGCAATCGGTTGAAGAAAATATTGTGATTACTCGTAAAAACGATGGCTCATATGATGCGCGTGAACTCAAAGTTAAGTTGCTTCGTTATAATTCTCGCTATTTTGGTGTGATAAAAAATGGTCTATACATTGACGGAGTTGAAGCCGGAATTTCTCCAAATGCCATGATGAACATGATAACTTTATATGGTTATGATATTGATTTTCAGCGCGATATTCACAGTGGAGACAAATTCGAGATGTTGGTTGAAAGTTTTTACGACGAAAATGGCAAAAAAGTGCGCGATGGGAATGTTTTGTTTTCATCTCTAACTTTACAAAATAGAAAGATTGAAATTTATATGCATAAAATTACCGATGGCGATAAAACTCGAGTTGAGTATTTTGATGTCAAAGGTAATTCCATCAAAAAATCGCTCCTTAGAACCCCAATTAATGGTGCCAGAGTTTCTTCAGGCTTTGGAATGAGAAGGCACCCAATTTTAGGTTACTCAAAAATGCACAAAGGTGTTGACTTCGCTGCTCCAATTGGCACTCCAATTTTAGCGGCTGGAAGCGGAACCATAGTTTACATGTCGCCCAAGGGCGGATATGGAAATTATGTTCAAATTAAGCATAATCCTGACTACTCAACTGCCTACGGTCACGCGAGTAGATTTAGTAAAAGATTTAGAGTCGGTTCAAAAGTTAAGCAAGGTGATGTTGTGGCATATGTTGGCAATACCGGAAGATCTACCGGACCTCATTTGCATTTTGAATTGATTTATCGGGGTTCGCAAGTTAACCCATCCAAAGTTAAAGCCACTTCGGGCATTAAGTTGGTTGGTAAAGAATTAGTTAGATTTGAAGCCTCTAAAAATGAAATTGATCGATATCGCAAAAATACGCCCAATCAATTCAAGAACGCTGTTAATTAATGAAAATAGCCAATATTTTAATTAATACCGAGCAAAACGTTGGCAATGATCACTCTTCCGAAAGAGATTTTATTGATTATGCGCTGTACCTTACCAAAAGAAATGCTCAAGTCTTATCGGTTTTTGAATGCAATAAATCATATCGCGAAGCCACGATAGAAGCCTCAAGCAGTGTCTTAGAATTATCATCTAAAAAATTTCATAAGTTTTTAACTTTATTCCAATCTTGGCTAAAATTTATTGAATTTTCTCCGCAAGTAGTTTTGTGCCACTCCTATAAAGCTTTGATTTTCGCTCGATTAGCCCGTATTTTTGCTAAAAAAACTTTTGCCATAATTTCGATTTGTAAAGATGGTTCAGAAAAATTTGTAAAATCTGATTTTATTATAGTTCGAAGCACCAATATGGTTAAAAACTTGCTTGATTTAGGGTTTAAGAGACAAAATATTTTTGTAGTTAATAATTCAATCGAGATTGAAGAAAATTTTCAGCCAATTCAAAAATTAGCATTTTCGAAACCCATAAAAATTGGTTCTATTGGCTTAATAAACCAAGATAAAAATTTTGATAAAGTTCTCAGAGCTATGGTTGTTCTTAGGTCTAGGGGTGTTGAGTGTGAATATAAAATTATTGGCTCAGGCGATAGTGAAGACAATCTAAATATGCTTGCTCTTGAGTTACGCCTTGAAAAAAATTTCAAAATATTGGGTTGGGCTGTAGATAAAAAAAGTTTTTTTTATGATATTGATATTTGTGTAATGCCAATTGGTCAAAATTCAAGCTCTGATTATATTCTCGAGGCTATGCTTTATTCGACTCCAGTTATAGCATCAAATTCAAACTCGCTTGAAGAAATTATTGAGCATAAAACCAATGCAATTCGTATCATCATTGATGACGAGCAACAAATTCCTAATCTAATTTGTGATGCTATCGAACAGTTAATAAATGATGAGGCGGAGGCTCGGCAATATGCCAAAAGGGCTCATGAAAAAGTCATTGATCATTACTCTAGCGAGGTGATTTCTAATCGAGTTTATCAGATTTGTAAAAATGCTAGCGAAGTGAATTTATAAATCTGAGGTGTTTTTTTGTTGTTGTAAATCTTTCGCTTGAATTATTGAAATTGGTCGTAAATGACTGCTTGGAATTTCTTCATCGAATCCTTTTAAATCTTCTGACTCTTCTGATATTGCTGATAAAGTTTTGATCGAATTTAAATTATGTCTATGTTTGTAGTTTTGATGCTTTTGACGACTATATTTTTCGGAGTTAATAAAGTTTATTTTTCTTGCTAAAATAGCTTTATTTTTTTCAACAATTTCTTGCTTTTCAATAATCTTTAATTTTTCAGTAATTTCTAATATTTCAGGTTGTTGAGATTTTTTATTGTTGAATGAAGGCGGATTTCCTTGTCGTATGATTTTAAGATTATTTTTCTTAATAAAATCACAAATTTCATGATAAATATTTGAATTCTTAAAAGAGCCATTCATGAATTAAAATATTGATTAATTTAGAAATGGTGATGCTATTTTAAATTTTAGAATAAATAATATTTTGGAGTTATTGGGAATTTTTAATATTTAATTAATACGGTTCCCCATGTTAGTCCTCCACCCAAAGCCTCAAGCACAAGTAAATCACCTTTTTTTATACGATTATTTTTAAATGCGAAGTCGAGAGCCAATGGAATTGATGCTGCAGAGGTGTTGGCATGATTATGAAGAGTAATAATAATTTTTTCGTTGGGGATATTTAATTTATGAGCTACCGAGTTAAGAATGCGTAAATTGGCTTGGTGAGGAATTAAGAGGTCTATATCGTTAGTATCAAGATTAACTTTTTTGAGGGTTGATAAAACCGAAGTGGCCATTTTTTCGACTGCATTTTTAAACACCTCACGACCCGACATTTCTATAAAACCAGTTTTTTGATTTAAAGATGGACCGCCTGAAGTTTTTAAAATATCATTAAGTGTCCCATCGGAATGAAGTGAATCTGCAATGATTCCGCAATTTTCTTGATGGGTTGATTGCAACAAAACTGCTCCAGCGCCGTCTCCAAATAATACGCAAGTATTGCGATCGCTCCAATCTACTATTTTTGACAAGGTTTCGCTTCCAACTACTAAGGCATTTTTTACGGCTCCAGTTTTGATAAAATTGTTAGCAACGCTCAAAGCATATATAAATCCGGAGCAAACCGCCTGAATATCGAAAGCAAAAGCTTTGGTGGCCTGAAGCTTGTTTTGTAAAATGCAGGCAGTTGAAGGAAAGGTTAGATCAGGAGAGGTGGTGGCCACAATAATCATTTCTACTTCTGATATTTTAATGGGTGCATTTTTAAAAAGGTTTAAGCAAGCCTGATAGGCTAGATCAGAAGTTAATTCGTTTGATTCGGCAATGTGTCTTTGTTTTATTCCAGTTCTTTCAATAATCCACTCATCACTGGTATCGACAGTTTTTGATAAATCATTATTGGTGATAATTTTAGATGGAAGATGTGAACCTGTTGCAACAATTTGAGCAGAAATGCGCATAATTAATTTGATTCAGATGATGAGTTGGGAGTTGAATTGATGGTATTAAGAGCGTTGGCTATAGCGCTTTCATTTGCTTTTATTTCGGCAATAATTTTATCATTAATTTGATTTTCAAGAAGTGAAATAGCGACCTTAATTGCATTTGAAAAACCAATCGAATCTGTGCTTCCATGGCTCTTAACGGCAATTCCATTAAGGCCAACTAACATTGCGCCATTGTTAAGTCTAGGATCAATTTTACGAGTAGCTTTAGTAATTGAATTTGAGGCGAATAAGTAGCCAATTTTGGCCCAAATTGATGAAGTAAAGCCTTCTTTGACTAAAGAGGTTATAAATTTGGCAGTTCCTTCGATAGTTTTTAGAGCGATATTTCCGGTAAAACCGTCAGTTACAACCACATCAACTGTACCCTTGGCAATGTCATCTCCTTCAACATATCCATAAAAATCATTTTTGAGATCGCTGTTTTTAAGAATATTGGCAACATTTTTTACATGTTCATGACCTTTGAGCTCTTCTGAACCGATATTAAGGACGCCAATCTTGGGATTTTCAATTTTCAGTGCCGATTTAGCAAAAGCACGACCCATTACAGCAAATTGAAATAACACTGATGAATCGCATTCAATGTTGGCTCCCATATCTAGGAAAACAGTGCCTTTATTTTTTTTGTTTGGAATCGAAGTGACAATTGCTGGTCTGTCAATTAATGGCAGTGGCCTAAGAACTACTTTGGCAATTGCCATCAATGCTCCTGTGTTGCCGGCTGAGATTATCGCTTGAGCTTTGCCGTCTTTAACTGCATCAATCGCTAATCTCATGCTTGATTTTGTAAGTCTCCTGAGGGCATTTGAAGGTTTTTCATCTGCAGGAACTTCTTCGTCAGTATGAATTAAGTTATATCGACCTTTTAGATATCGACAATGATTAATAATTGGAAGAATTTTTTTAGAATTACCAAATAACAAAAATTGTATTTCAAAATTATTTGAAGCAATAATATCTGCCCCCTCAATAACAACCTGAGGGGCTCTATCACCGCCCATACAATCGAGTGCAATTATGAAATTTGATGTCACGACCCGCTACTCTTGTGGAGTTTTTTTAACCTTTTTTTTGATAATTTGTCTGCCTTTGTAAGTCCCATCTGCACCAATATGGTGTGATAACTTTGGGTCACCTGATTCTTTGTCAATTACTACATTTGGAAAATTGGCATCAAAAGTGCCATTACTGCCTCTTCTCATTGAGCTTCGGGAGTGCGATTTTTTCTTTTTAGGAACTGCCATAGATTAGATAGTAAAAATTTTAAAATGGGAATGTTTAAAGATATTTTAATGAATTAAAATTATAAACTCCAAAAGTGAGATTGTCAGATTATTATTAATGTTCAATAATTGCAACTTACAATTTTATCAAATAATCCACCAAAATTTTTAAAACTCTCAACAATAAATATTTATATGAAATTTTTTAAAATCTATATTTTACTATTGAGTTTTTTTGCATTCACAGCATGCAGTTTTAGGGTTGATAAAACCGGATATATGTTTGAAAGTGTTGATTTTAATTCAATTCAAAAAGGCGTTACTTCTAAAAACACAATTCTTAAAAGTTTTGGTTCACCGACAATAATTTCTTCAATAGATAATGACGAAGTTTGGGTATATTATTCTGAGGAGATAAAGCATATCTTATTTTTTATGCCCAAAGTTATTACTAGAGAAATTGTAGTCTTAAAATTTAATGATGAAGATAGGATTAACTATATTAAGAAGCTTAGTTTAGAAAATGAGGATAAAAAATTTTTCATTAATTTTAACAAAACTTTTGTAAAAAGTCATAAAACTAATTTTTTAAAAGAACTATATGATAGTCTTGGGACCGTCAAGCCTTAAAAATTTAAAAATAGTTAAAATTATAAATCAATTTATTAGGTTATTATTAAGTATAATTTTTGCGGTTTTTATTTTTTCTTGTACTTCACAAAAAGAATTAAATAGAAAAAACATCTCCACCGAAATCATTTGTCAAAATGGTAAAAAAATAATGGTAAGATTTGCCTACGCCTATGAGGTTAAGAAGGCAATTGAAAATCATATAAATCGAAAATTATCAACTAAAACTGAAGATAATTTTACCGTAATTCGTATTCCAAGAATTGAGTCTTTTCATATACCAAAAATTCCACCTGAAGAACTAATAAAATGTCAAATTGTTGATAATCAGATATACAAAGCTTACCCAAATTATATCAGAAGATTTAGGTAGATTTAACATAATTTTAACTAAAAATTTACAATTAAAAATTAATTTACGAAAAATGACAGTTTCTCTCAAAGCAATAAACTTGATAGATTGGAAGAAATAATTTTATTTCCTGAAAATACCAAAAATAAGCCAGAGCCAATTGGTCCGAAAGATAATAGTGCTGAATCGGCGTTAATTTTTATAGAACAAAGAATTGCAAAAATACCAAACCCAGAATTGAAAGATGAGGCCGAAAAGCTTTATATTGATTATTTTCATGATGGGTTAACTTATAATTTGAGCGCTCAATTTATAGAAAATTGTGATAAATCTATAGAAATGATAAATGAGTTGTTGGGCGAAAAAAACCAAATTCGACGTTTAGCTCTCAGATTGCGAATGCTCAAATTGCGACTGTTTTAAAAACATTTGCGACACCAAAAATTAAATAAATTTTATTGAAATTTTATTGCGTTTCTAAACCAAGCGCCATTTTTGGGGGTTATTAAACAAATAATGTAGAAATTTGTTATTGAGGGTGTGGCCAACTTTATTGGCCCTAAAATGCCCAACTATGAAGTGTCCAGCCAAAAATAAATCACCTATAAAATCTAAAGTTTTGTGGCGAATGAACTCATCGGGATAGCGTAATTTTTCGTTATTCAAGATTTTATCGATATCAACCACAATTGCGTTATCAAGTGAACCGCCTTTAGCTAACCCCATTTTGTGCATAGTTTCAATTTCGTTTTTAAAGCAAAAAGTTCGGGCGCGACAAATGTCATTTTTGAAAGAATGGGAAGTTGAGTGATAATTTAGATTTTTTTGAGTGATTAATGGATGATTAAAATCAACCGAAATATCGAGAATAAAGTCATTAGCCGGATTTGCCTCAATAAATTTATCGTTATCTTCAACGCGAATATTTTCGAGAATTTCGATAATTTTGCGATTTACAGTTTGATGATGAATTCCTGCGCACTCAATTAAAAAGACAAATGGTTCTGAGGATCCATCCATAATTGGTACTTCGATATTATCAATTTCAATAATTAAATTATCTATCCCACAGCCCCAAATAGCCGCCATTAGGTGCTCAACTGTTGATACCGATGCGCCAAATTCATTGGCAATAGTTGTTCCAAGATTAGTGGTCGTAACATTTTTAAATTCAGCTTTGATTATATTTTGAGAGTCAGGTAAGTCGATACGTTTAAAAATTATTCCACTATCAATTTCGGCAGGTTTGAGAGTCATGTTTACATTACAACCAGTATGCAATCCAATTGAATTACAACTAATTGAATTATTGATGGTTTTTTGAGCTAAATTTATCATATTTATATTTTATTTATTTCTAAAAAATGCCGAATGAGTTGGGAATTTATAAGGAGTTTTTGTCTGGATAAATTCGACTTTCGCTAAATAATCAAAAAAATTAATGCGCTTTTTATTAAGAACGCTCAAATGATTGGCAATTAAAATTAAAATACCAACTACGGCAACGGATTTTTTTTGAGTAAAAACCTCATAAATTTGGTAATTATATCTTTTAATGTAATATATTAAAAATATTACAAATAAATATGGTATAATAGATAATAAATAATGAAATAATCCAGTTGAAAAACTAATTCTCGAGTTATTTTGAGAGATTATTATGCCCATTATCCTCTTGCCAATAGTGGCTTGCCAATTAGATGAATTAAAGTAAGCATGATAAAAAGCTCCTAGCAAAATTGTTGTTAAAACAAATAAAATTGTATAAATAAAAATCGGGTGATTTATTAAGAATGAAATATGTTCGGGGGTATTTTTAGGAGTTCTAGTACCAAATTTTGTGTCCAAATCGTTTATAAAATCATTCACAATTCTATAAAAAAAAGTTGAAAAAACAATTTGCATAAAAATAGCACGAATTATTAGCGTGATATGAACATCAATAAGGGTAGCGGTGGTCCTTCGAGTTAAAGAAGCATATTTTTTTTGATCATCATTTGACACTTCAACTGCAAAATTAAAAATAAAATTATTGGTGCTCATAGCCTTTTTTATTGAGATTTATGATATTATCAGGACTGATATTTTTTGGGCTATTAAATAAAAAAACATTAAATTTTTTTGAGTATTTTTTTTTGGTAAATTTTTCATTAGTAAATTTGCCAATGCAAGTAAGAGCTAAATCGAGTTTATTTGAAAGTTTTTGAATTTTGTTAACATTTTTAGGATTTACGCTAAAAATTAACTCATAATCATCTCCACCTGACAATAAATCAAGTTTTGATAAATCTGAATTTTTTTGTAAATATTTTAACGCTGATGATGAGATTGGAATTTGTGATAAAAAAATTTGTGCATTAAGCTTAGAAGCATTGCAAATATTGGTTAAATCAGTCATAAGTCCATCAGAAATATCGGTTGCGCATTTTGATAAATTTTGTTCAAGTAATTGTTTTGAAAGCTCGGTTCGGGGTTGTGGATAAAAATGTTTTTCAAGCAATTTTTTTTCATAAGTTTTTAAATTGGAGCTATTTTTAAGTTTTAAATTAAGACCCAAATACGCATCTCCGATGGCATTAGAAACAAAAATTAAATCTCCATTTTGAGCGTTTTGTCGTAATAATAATTGATCTTTTAATGCTACTCCAAATATTGTAATTGAATATTGGAGCAATTTAGAGTTCGAGGTGTCACCACCGATGAGTCTAATATTATATTGGTTTTGAATTTTTGATAAAGCCCGCCCAAATTCGGTATAAAATTTTTTTGGTAATGAGTTATTTTTGGTGAAGCCAAGCATATAGCATAATGGAGTCGCACCGCTTGAGGCTATGTCGGATAGATTTGAAAGTAATAATTTTGAGGCAATTTCAAATCCACCATCGGATTTTAAAAAATGCACTCCTTCACACATTAAATCTTTGCTCAAAACCAAATTTCTTTTTGAATCTAGTTCGATAAGAGCCACATCATTTTGAAGACAAAGTGAGTCAAATTTTGTTGAAATATTTGGGTCTAAAGACTTGATTTTCTTGGGAGATTTGGCAAGTGGGGTGAAAATTTTTTCGATTAATTCAAATTCTTTCATTATTAATAAAACTCTCTAAAAAAATAAAATTATCGAAAAAACTCAAAAAACAAAGCGAAAAAAAACCTAAAATTTGATTAAAATTATCAACCAAATTTTAGGTCTGAAAAGATAAGATTAGTTAGCTTTTGGAGTTTCAACTTTTGGAGTTTCAACTTTTTTAGATTTTTTGACTTTTTTCTTCTTCTTAACTTCGACTGATTTGTTGTCAGTTGTTGAATCTGCAGATTTAATCTCTTCTTGTTTTTGAGAATGGCAATCTGACGAACAGCTTTTTTTGTATCCTAATTTGCAACAAGAGCTTAAAAAAGCAATGCTAACAATAGAGACAAGGGTCAAACGAAGATAGTTTTTCATAAGAATTATGATTTGATTTAAAATTTAAGATGATTATAAATTATTTTTTTTCAAAAAAATATAAAAAACCTTTTAAAAATTTCCTAAGAATTTTTCCTAAAAATTTTACCTAAAAATTTTACCCTTGAAAATTTTATAAATTTCAAGTTCAAGAGTAGAAATTCTTAATTTTGTATTCTTTAAAAGTTTGTTTAGAAATTTTTTGAAAATTTAATTTTTGAAGAATTTAGTTTCTGGCTCTCTATCAATCAATAAAAAATTTTAAAATGTTTAAAACCGAGTTTTTAGATAATATAGCTTGCGAATTGGAAGATTTAAAAACCAATGGGCTGTATAAAGGTGAATATGAAATTACCTCATCGCAATCCTCAAATATCGAGATTTATCATCATAACTCCAAGAAAAAAGTTTTAAATTTTTGTGCCAATAATTATTTGGGTTTGGCTAATAACCAAAATTTAATCGAAATTGCTAAAAAAACTCTCGATAATTATGGCCTTGGAACCGCTTCAGTTCGATTTATATGCGGAACCTTTGACCTTCACAAAAAATTTGAACAAAAACTCGCCGAGTTTTTGAATTATGAAGATGTAATAACTTTTGCATCATGTTTTGGCGCTAATGGCGGAGTTTTTGCTGCTCTTCTTGATGAAAATGATGCCATTATTTCGGCCGACTTGAATCATGCTAGTCTAATTGATGGAATTAGACTTTGTAAGGCTCATAGATATTTTTATAAATATAACGATATGGCCGAACTTGAAAAGAAACTTCAAGAAGCAAGTCGTCACCGCAATTTAATGATTGTTACCGATGGAGTATTTTCAATGGATGGAGATATCGCCAAATTGAATGAAATTTGTGATTTAGCTGAAAAATATAAAGCAATTTTGTTGGTTGATGATTGTCATGCGACTGGACTTATTGGCGAAAATGGGCGCGGAACCCCCGAATATTGCAAGGTTGAGGGGAGAGTCGATATTTTAGTTAGTACCTTAGGAAAGGCATTTGGAGGAACAAGTGGCGGTTTTATTGCTTCTAAAAAAAATATTATTGAAAAACTTCGCAACAAGGCTCGACCTTATTTATTTTCTAATAATATTTTGCCGATTGTTTGTGCGGTTGGAATTGAAATTATCGACATGATTTTGGAATCAAAATATTTAATAAAAAAACTGGCCGATAATACCGCTTATTTTCGTAAAAAAATTATTGAAGCGGGTTTTGTTATTCACGACCCAGAAGGTGTTCATCCGGTTGTTCCGGTTATGCTTGGAGATGCAGTTTTGGCGAGTAAATTTGCCAAAATGATGATTGAAGATGAAGGGATTTATGTAATTGCTTTTTCGTTTCCAGTGGTCCCAAAAAATACTGCTAGAATTAGAGTGCAAATTTCGGCAGGTCACGAAAAAGAGCACCTTGATGAAGCCATTAAGGCTTTTATTAAAGTTGGCAAAAAGCTTGGCGTGATTTGATGAATAAACAAGATTTAACTAGTCAAGAAAAGCAATTTATCAAAAAACGCATTATGCTCAAAGCCACGCTTTTTGCTTTATCAATTGTTTTTTTTACCTCATTAATTGGGTTACTAATCTTAAGTTTTATCAAATGAATTTATGCATAAAATTAAATTAGCTAAATATGCAATTGATGACCAAATTGAAAAATTTTATACCCGAAAATTACACACAGAAAATTCTGAAGATTTAATTTATCGATCTTTATTTGAGGCTGATCGTCATCGAATTATTAACTCTTCAGCCTTTCGAAGATTGCAATACAAAACTCAAGTTTTTGTCAATCACCAAGGCGATCATTATCGCACCAGACTTACTCACACGCTTGAAGTAGCTCAAATTTCGCGATGGATTGCCGGAGCCTTAGATGTAAACCAAGATCTTTCGGAGATTATTTCTCTGGCTCATGATTTGGGTCATCCACCTTTCGGCCATGCGGGTGAAGAATCTCTCAATAAGGTAATGACTAATTATGGTGGTTTTTCTCACAATGTTCATACTCTTAAATTAATCACAAAAATTGAGAACAGGCTAATTGATTTTGAGGGTTTAAATTTAACATTTGCAACTCTAGAGGGGGTTGCAAAGCATAATGGCAAAATTAATTTAGATGAACTAGAGAAAGATAATTATATACAACAATTTAATCGATTATTTGATTTAGAGTTGACTAAAAATCCATCGCTTGAAGCCCAAATTTCAGCTCTTTCCGATGATATTGCGTATAATAATCATGATATTGAAGATGGTTTGCGTGCCCAATTATTTGATGTTAAAGAATTATTTGAACTACCGTTAGTTGGGGAGATTTATCATCAAATTTTAACTAAAAACCCTAATATTAGAAACGAATTGTTAGTGGGTGAGGCCAAAAAAATTATTACATCTTTAATGATAAAAGACGCTGTGGAGCAAACTAAAATTAATATTTTAAACAATCAAATCTCAACTATTGACGAAGTT
>VGDJ01000020.1 GCA_016869775.1 Alphaproteobacteria bacterium | reverse complement strand
TTTTCTACCACCACCAAAACCAAATAAACTCAATATAGCACTTAACGGCGACTAAATTAATTTCATCAAGAATTGTTTTTGTTGTAAATCAAAAATTGGGCAAAAATTGGGCAAAAATTGGGCAAATAAATATCTATAATAATTTGGTATTACCATAATCAATTTCACGATGATATTTGCGCTTTGTAAAGGCCATTATTAAACCAAAACAAATTGCTGTCGCCATCAATGATGATCCCCCATAACTAATGAACGGTAATGTCATGCCCTTGGTTGGAAATATGCTCAAACTTACTCCGGTATTTACAATAACTTGCATAACAAACTGCATCATCAGTCCACACATCGACAAATATACGAATAAATCTTTTTCTTCGATTGCTCGTTTGACAATTCTGATTACCAAATAACCAAAAATTAATAAAATTATTGCGCAAGAAATAATTCCAAATTCTTCGGCAATGGCTGAAAAAATGAAATCAGTATGAACATCGGGAATATGTTTTTTGACCATTCCATTTCCCGGCCCTTTACCAAAAAAAGATCCATTAACAAAAGCATCTAAAGCTCTTTCAGCTTGATAATTTTTTTTACCTGAATCCAAAAAACGATTAATCCTATCTTCAACATGCGGAAGTGAAAGATATGCGCCAACCCCACCAAAAACTGCCAGAAAAGCCAATCCGCCAATTAATATTAGTGGTAAACCGTATAAAAAAACTTGCGTTGCCCAAATTGCCAAATATGAAACCATCATTCCAAAATCGGGTTGCATGAACAAAAGCGTCATAAGAATTAGAAGGCTTAGAAGAGATATTCCGTATTTAAATTGAATTTTGGTGTAATAAAATTTTTGTAAACATAAAGCATTAAAAATTATAAAAAAAGTTTTCGCAAATTCTGATGGTTGCAAAGTTAGTCCAGCAAATGAAATCCAGCGAGTAGCACCCTTAGCTTTTGAACCGATAAAAAGCACCAAAATTAGCAAAATTAATGAAAAAATCATACCTAAAATCGCCATTAACTTGATTTGCTCATGATCAAAAAATGAGATCGAAATTAATATCATCAAGGCAATAAAGGCGAAAATTAACTGTTTTCGTAAAAAGAAAAACTTGTCGACATCGATACGCTTGGCAATTGGAGGGCTTGATGTAGCGGTCATCATCAACCCAAAAATTATCAAAATCAAAATTATCGAAAAATTAATTTTATCGATATCAAGCCACCATTTTTTTAACACTCCAATGTTGTTTCTATCGAACATGCTATGATTGTTCAAACTCCAATTTTCCATATTTTGCGATTTTTATTACTTAAAGATATTTAACAAAATTCTATTTGTCTTAGAAACTAATTGATTATGATGGTGGACTTTCAAACTATAAATTAGTTAAGAGGCTTTATATTTTGCATTTTAAATGTGGCCAATTAATTATTAATCGTAAATCAATTTTTTTTAATTTTTAAATATTTTTTAAAAATAATCCTAACATCCATGCTACTATTAGATGGCGACCCAAGTAAAACGTGGTACGTCTTTTTGGGCATTTTGGTGTTCCCAATGAATAAAGAATAAAAATAACTAACTCTTAATATTTCATGACAAAAACTAAATCTAAACAAAAATTATCTAACCAAATGTGGGGCGGAAGATTTGAAGAAAAACCATCTTCGCTTATGCAACAAATTAACCAATCAATTAGTTTTGACAAAAAACTATATCGCCAAGATATAAGTGGCTCAATAGCTCACGCCAAAATGCTTGCGAAAGTTAAAATTATTAGTGAAAGCGAAAAAAATAAAATTGTTAAAGGCTTACAACAAATTAAAAATGAAATTGAAAGTGGTAAATTTAATTTTTCAATTGAACTTGAAGATATTCATTTGAACATCGAGTCGCGCTTAAAAGAAATTATTGGTGACTGCGCTGGAAAACTTCATACCGCCCGCTCACGTAACGATCAGGTAGCGGTTGATTTAAGACTTTTTATTCGCGAAAATATTGATGAAATTTTATTACTGTTACACGATTTACAAAAAAATTTAGTTAAAAAATCTACCGAAAATCTTACCACCATAATCCCAGGATTTACTCATTTACAAGTTGCTCAGCCAGTGCTTTTTTCTCATCACTTAATGGCTTACTTTGAAATGTTTAAGCGCGATTCATCTAGACTCAGAGATTTACGAAATCGAATGAATGAATGTCCACTTGGAGCTTGCGCATTGGCGGGCACTTCATACCCAATTGACAGAAATTTTGTTGCTAAAGAATTGGGCTTTGATAGACCAACTGCCAATTCAATGGACTCGGTTTCGGATCGTGATTTTGTGATAGAATTTTTATTTTGCTTGAATTTGATCGCCAACCATTTGTCACGATTTTCAGAAGAAATTATTATGTGGATGAGTCGCGGTTTTCAATTTATCAAACTCTCTGATCGCTTCACTTCTGGAAGTTCAATCATGCCTCAAAAAAAGAATCCTGATGGCGCTGAATTAATTCGCGGTAAAACCGGTCGTATTACCGGAGCTCTTGTTGCGCTATTAACAACCATGAAAGCTCTTAGTCTTACCTACTCTAAAGACATGCAAGAAGATAAGGAGCCATTATTTGACGCGCTCGAGAACTCAAAAATTTGTATCGAATTGATGACAAAAATGATTGACGATTTTGTAGTCAACAAAAATAAAATGTATGAAATGGCTTCATGTGATTATTCATGCGCGACCGATATTGCTGATTGGCTGGTTAAAAATCTCAAAATACCATTCCGCCAATCTCATCATATTACCGGTTCAATCGTCAAAATGGCTGAAGAAAAAGGCTTAGAATTACACCAACTAAAACTCAGCGATATGCAAAAAATTGAGAAAAAAATCACTCAAGATATTTTTAATTTTTTAGATCCACTCAAATCAATTAATTCTCGCCAAAGCTACGGCGGAACTTCATCAATTGAGGTTAAAAAGCAAATCGAAAATGCTAAAAAATATCTTAAAGCAAATTAATCATGATTAAAAAAATATTAATTTTGTTAATGATTACATTAATCTGTTCATCTTGCGGGAGAAAATCAGCTCTAGAACCTCCCTCCAATTATATTGATAATCTCTCCAACAATTTAAATGACGAATAAATCTTTATATTTAGATCAAATAGTCGATTTTACAAATTATCTTCCTATACCAGTATTTTTCGCTGGAGTCATAGATGGCTGAATATTGGCTGGCGAACTACCGGGTGATTTTGAGGCAATTATGGTACCGTAATGATTAAAATCGGGTAGGTCTTTTAATTTTTTTATGGCCAAATCGAGCAACTCTTCTTTGTTTTGTTCTGTTAGGGAATTTTTATTAAAACCCAAAAGTGGCATAGTTTTAGGAAGGATTGAATAAAGAAAATCACTCTTAAATTTTTCTTTAAAATCATCTCTACTAATATCACTAAAATAATCGCGCTTAAAAATATAATCATTGTGTTGATCTCTATATTCTCTCATGAAATATGTGGAAAAGTCTTTTTTAAATTCATCGAAGTCAACAGAATATTCTTCATTGGAATGAGGGGGTTTTCTATCAATTGGAACAGCAATTATAGTTTGATTGACATTATCTGGATATATTGGGGACCGAGGATTTAAATTATTTTGAAGATTTGGAACCAGTTTTTGTGGTGACCGGTCTGAAATTGGATTTAGATAAAAAGGGGGCGGATACTTAAATGGAGTATTTGACCTATGAATTAAAAACCTCTCCCGAACCCGAAATGGAGTATTTGGCCCCGGAGTTAAAACCCTCCCCTGAAATGGAGTATTTAGCCCCGGATTTGAAACCCTCCCACGTAATAACGGCCTTAAAGCAACTAATCGCTCATCAGATTTCTGGGCTTGAAAATAATTTTGCGGAAATTGATTATTTTGAGGTCGAAAATTTTGCCCATTCGAGATTATATATGGAAATGGAAATAAACTTAATGGAGATAAATTCCACATTTCACGCGCTTCATCAATACCAATTTGAGGAATTCTCAAATTTGGCGCCATCCTAGCTTGAAAATTTTGTGCACGAGTCTGAATATTTTCGTGAGCCCAAACTTCATTATATTGGGGCTTATTGGAACCTGAAAAAAATGGTGAACTTAAATTTTTTGGGGATTTTTGAAAAGGCGCACAAAGCCTTCCAAAAAGATTTGGCAAAGCTGAAAGACAAGGTTTAAAGCTAAAATTGCTTAAAAAAGAAGGCATCCAATCAATAATTTTTAGATTATTAACAAAAATAGACTTAAAAAATTCAAATTAATTTCATGCTTTTAGCACTTAATTTACAACAATTTATTTTGAAATTTTTGGCAAAAATTTTCCAATATCTCTAATATGGGAAACGCTATGAATATTAATGTCAGACAATAATTTTATTATGTTATTAAAATTCTTATTTTTTTCGTTAGCTTTTGGAATAATACAATTTTTAAAACCTAATTTATGCGCTTCTTTTAAACGAGTTTCAAGATTGCTTACCATTCTAATTTCGCCACTCAAACCAATTTCGCCAATTGCAATTGTTGAACTTGGCAAGGGAATGTCGCGAGACGAAGAAATTAAGGCACACGCAACCGCTAAATCTGCCGAAGTTTCTACAATTTTAAGACCACCAACAATATTTAGATAAACCTCTTTATCGAATAAATTTAAGCCGAAACGTGTATTCAAAACCGCAATTATCATTGCTAAACGATTTAAATCCCAGCCCACCACAGCTCTTCGAGGAGTTGGAATAAATGAAGGCGCCACCAAAGCTTGAACCTCCGCTAAAATTGGTCTTGATCCTTCAATACCTGCAAAAACCGTGGTTCCACTGGTTTTGTGATCGTAAGAGGCTAAAAATAATTCGCTTGGGTTTGAAACTTCGGAAAGACCAATTTCATTCATCTCGAAAACCCCAATTTCATTAGCAGGACCAAAACGATTTTTAATGGCGCGCAAAATTCGAAAATGCAAATCTTTTTCGCCCTCAAAATATAAAACAGTATCAACCATATGCTCTAAAACCTTAGGACCTGCTATTTGCCCATCTTTGGTTACATGGCTAACAATTAACAAAGTAATATTATTTTTTTTAGCAAAAATAGTTAATTCACCCGCACTAGCTCGCACTTGTGAGACCGACCCCGGCGCAGAAGATAAACCCTCGAGAAACATTGTTTGAATCGAGTCAATAATTACGATTTTGGCATTCTTTTCATCTTTAACGGCATTAATAATTTCTGACACGTTAGTTGTAGAAGCCAACTTTATTGATTTTTCTTCACACCCCAAACGCTTGGCGCGCAAACGCACTTGATCAACTGATTCTTCACCAGAAATATAAATTAGAGAATTGTTATTTTTAGCTAAACTATGAGCAGTTTGTAAAAGCAAAGTTGATTTACCAATACCTGGATCACCTCCAATTAATACTACTGAACCCTGAACTAAACCACCCCCCAAAACTCTATCAAGTTCATTTATGGCGGTTTTTACGCGCGGAAATTCTTGAGTTTCTCCATCTAAACTTACTAAGCTAATTTTATGAGATTGCTTTGAACCAACTGAATTAGAAATTTTATCATTTTCAATTCGAGTAAAATGCGACGATCCACCTTCGGCGAATTCTTCAATTAAAGAATTCCAAGCGCCACAATCCGAACATTTACCCGACCATTTAAAATGAATTGCTCCGCAATTTTGACAAGAATAGGCGGTTTTTTTAGATGACATTTTGTAGTGACTTTAATTAATTTGTAAAAATGAGCAATTTATCTTTATCGCATTTTAGGAACCACAATATCAGAATTTACAATAACTGTCATTCTGGTGCCCTGAGGAATTCTAATCACTGGATTTAGATCCAGAGAATTTTTCATGATTGTACCAACAATATCAATAATAGTTTTTGTAACATCGTATAAAGCCTGATTACCAGCATTGCCGTATGTTGTGGTGGTACCCAAATTAGCATTAACAGTAGTTGAAGTTTGCGAACTACTTCCAGATGACATTAATGATTGAGCTGCGGCCGTACCAGCAACCGCCAAAACACTAGTTAACAAGGAGTTGGCAACCAAAGAGCTATAACGATTATCGACTTCGCCAGGAATTCCTGCTCTTCCAAATTGATCGGCGGCAGTTAAAGTAATATCGAGACTTATGCCATCTGGACGGAGCAATCTTGTCCACGAAATATTAACCCTACCCTGACCCCTTCTAACTTCAGAAGAATATGAACCGTAAAGTCTAGAACCTTTTGGAATCAGAACCTCTCGCCCCGATTCTCCATAAACATCTCTCGCAATTATACCCCTAACTGCACCAGGAAATTCGGTGTTAATTGAGGTTTCTAAAATTGCAGTAAGCATTTTACCTTGAGCAATAGTTCTAGTTCGGTCTTTTATGATCGAAACATCAACTTTTGAACCCGATTCTTTGATTTTAGAAACCTCATCACCTTTTAAAATCACAATATTTTTATCTTGCCCAACGCCATTTGGTGGAGAAGGATCGCGCCTATCAGAAAATACTACAATTGGAGAATAACGAGGTTCAAAGATACTATCTTGTTCTTCTTCTTTTTGTTTTTTGAGCAATTCATCACGCTCAAGAGCTTTTTTTTGATCCTCATCACGCTTTTTCAGCTCATCAAGATAAGTTTGCTTTTCTTTGGCACTGTTTTCAGAAAATTCTTTAATTTTAGTCTCAAGTTCAAGAATTTTTTGATCGCGGAGCTTTAACTCTTCTTGATTCACTGCGCTAGAGGCATTCTCGATAAGATTATCGTTGGTTAAATCACCAACATCGCTTTTGTTTTGATCCTCTTTGAGTTTATCTAGATTTATTAAATCAGTCGAAGCAACATCGCTTGGCAATTCAGGAATATCAGGAATTTCAGGCTTAGCTTGCTTTTCAAGCAAATCGATATTTTCGGATTTTTCTTTTTTATCAACTTCTTCTAAATCAAAAATTGATTTGCCATTTTCACTTGGGGCAATTGGTTCGGCAAAACCTTTTATTAGTTGGTCTGCGGGCTGGACAATAACTGGTTCAATAACTTGTTTTTCATCTTCAACGCCACTAAAAAAAATAAAATAACAAATACCAACCAAAACAATTGAAGCGACGATTATAATAAAAGTATTTTGCTTGCCGGTTGAAATAGAGGGCACTTCATCTTTAACTTCCACGACAACATCATTGGAACTCTCAACTTCTTGCTCAATTTGTTTTGGGGGTCTTGATCTCATTTGGGTAAAAAGTTTTTAACGAATTTAAAGTGTGGTTTATAAAATTATATAAATTTTTGTTGATTAAAAAAATTCATAATTTCTTGAAACACCAAATCTCGTTTTAGAGAAGTTATAATTACATGATTATCCGCTTCAAATTCAACAAATTTTTTATTTGGTGATTTAATTTTATTATAAATTAATTCACCGCTTTTTGGATTAATAACTGGGTCATTAGTTCCTTGAATAACAAGGGTTGGAAGATTTATTTTATAAAGATTATCAGCACAAATTGTCATTAATTTTTCAAGCTCATAAACGCCTTTTATGTAGTTTCTAGCGTAATTAATATGCGGATTTTCTGGCTCATCATCGATAAATTCAAGATGACCTTTTTCTAGCTTAAATTTATCGAGCAATTCATTCCATAAATTTATTCCTGGAACCATCTTGGCCTTTATATCGCGAAGCTTTAAAGCTGAATTAATTGACACCACTCCAACTAATTTTGAAAGATTGTTTTTTTGCGAAGCACTTAAAAGAGTTAAAAGGCCACCAGTTGAAAAACCAACAATGGCAATGTTTGAGCAAATATTGGCCAGAGCACAATAACCCCTTTGAAGAGAATTATACCAATCCGACCATAAATAATTTTTTAAGTCGATTGGAGAGGTGCCATGACCCCGCAATCTAACCGCATAAACTTTTATTCCGTAACCACTTAAAAAATTAGCTAGATTTTCAACCTCTTGAGGTGCAGATTTGTAGCCATGAACCAAAACCACGCCAAAATTTTGAATATTTTTTGAAGAATTGACATTTTTGTTAATAAAAAACGGCTTTCCGACATTTTGATTTTTAGAGTATTTGTCATCATAATTTTGAAGATATTCTTGTTCAAAAACTTTAATGTCATACTCAAGAATATTGTTAAAAACCAAATTTTTCAGTTCATCATTTTCAAGGGTGCAAACCTTTCTAACGACGCTACTTGCGCCATCAATCAAATCAAATTCTCTGGCGATCACTTGCAAAGTATTTTCTATTCTAATTTCATGAAAATCATATTTTTTGCTAAGCTGATTTTTATTCACAATAATTTCAGAAGGTGAAATTTTTGAAATCAGCGATTGCTTAAGTGCCAATTCAAAAACGCTATCAAATTCATGATTTTTTTCATCGCTAAAAATGCTAAAAATATTTGACTCTAAAACTGAATAATTAAGACGATATTTTTTGGTTTTACTCAACAAAATCGCTGAGTGGTAAATTACTCGTTTTAAATAATTTATTGATATTTTGTCATGTGTTATGTGAATTAGCGATGAAACAAAAAGATGATCAAAATTGATCTGAATATCGCGATAAATTTTCTTCATAAAATCGCTTGTAAGCCTTGAGCGATAATATTTTATAACGAAATTATTTTTGGTCTCATATTTGATGATCGGAATTTTATTTATTATGTTTTGCGCGGAATTGATATATTCTACTAAATTAATTGGGTCACCAAAATTTATATCAATATCTGAATCAAGTAAAATGTTACCCTCAATTTCAAGTTCTTCGATGATTTGTTTAGGTAAATTTTTGATCAATCTAATTGCTAGATTTTTGATTTTATTGTTTCCGGGCCTAATTGGATAATACGTAATATTAACTGGAACGATATGAGTTTGCAGTTTCTCAAGTGACGATTGATATTGAAGCCCGTGATTGATTTTATACTCACTTAATATCTGAGAATTTTGACTTTGGTGCGCCAAAATTAAATCATTACGAAAAAGCTGTGATTTTAATGCCAATACTGAAGCTCCAGTTCTAACCGGACCAATACGATGAGGAGTGTAGCTCACATAAAGACCATCAAATTTTATTTCTTTGCTTTTTACCATACTTCCTTCGGGATAAATCATCCAATCAAAAGAACCGGTTATTAGGTCATTGAGAATGATGTTGTCACGATTTGGATCTTTGGTGGAAACTGTTCCAACCGAACGCAAAAATTTGCCGAATACGCCTTGAAATAGTTTTGAATCAGCCAAACATCTCACCGATCTTTTCGAACATTTATTGATGATATATGGAACAAAAAAAGTTTCGGAACGCGTAAAATGATTTGCTACAAACATCACTGGTTGAGAAGGAATTTTTTCAAGCCCCGACACCGTAAAGCGTGTCCCCAGAAGCTTTTCTAGTATATTCATTGCTAAAGAAGCATAACGAAAGGATTTACCGCTATCCATGTTTTGGTGATAAAATTTTATAAAGTTGGAATTTATGAAAAGTTTTTTTCAAAAACCGCTTGAGAAATTTTTTGTAAATCAACAACTCTTTGTTGCTGAGAATCAAAAACAATATTTTCGGCAATAACTTCACCAATTTTGTATGTGGCGATGTGAGATTTTTCAGCGAGTTTTAAAAAATCTTTAACTAACGCCGAATCAACCGAAACAACATATCTGGATTGGTCTTCAGAAAATAAAATAGCAGCATTATCGAGATTTTCTGCCTTAAAAGCCCTTAAATCAATCAAACAACCTAACTCAGTTGTCGACATTTCATACAAAGAAATCAATAAACCGCCATCAGAAATATCGTGACAAGAGTTGATTAGATCTAAAGCAATTGATTCGCGAATAAATTCAGCATTTTTGCGCTCTGTTTGCAAATCAACTTTGGGAGGGTTTTTTTTAGATTCGATACCCAAAATTTCTCTCTCATAAATCGAACAAGATAGATGACCAAAGGTCTGACCTACCACAAAAATTTGGTCAGAGATTTTTTTAAATTTAGCATTACATCTTTTGCTAGAGTCGGTTAATAATCCAACTCCTCCAATTGCGGGCGTAGGCTGGATTGCTTTGCCATCAGTTTCATTGTAGAGCGATACATTGCCCGAAACAACTGGGTAGTCAAGAGCTTTACAAGCTTGAGTAATTCCCTGAATTGAGCGCACAATTTGACCCATAATTTCAGGCTTTTGCGGATTGCCAAAATTAAGACAATTAGTTATGGCTAAGGGTTTGGCGCCCGTCGCAGAAATATTGCGATAAGTCTCGCAAACGGCTTGAATAGAACCCTCAAAACTATCAGCTTCAACGTAACGCGGAGTGCAATCAACTGACATCGCCAGAGCTTTGTTTGTACCACGAACTCTGACTATTGAGGCATCTCCAGCAGTTGCAAGAGTATCATTCATAACTTGCGAATCATATTGCTCATACACCCATTTTTTGTCAGCTAAATCGGGGACTTGAAGTAATTTTTGAAGAATTTCTAAACTCATAAAATAATAAACTTAATTTGAGATTTAATATGAACAATTAATACAAATTAAAATTTGATTTTAGCAAAATATTTAAAATTGTAGGCCCGCTAGAACCAATGCAAATTTTAATTAAACACTTACAACTTGCAAACAAATTATACAAAAAATACTTTGTGAAATTAGAAATTTTAGTATTGATTTTAAGGCTTGTTATTGCGCCTTAATTCAAAAAATTTTTTTAGAATATTTATCGATTGTTGCGAATTTATTCCCGAATAAATTTCGCTTTTAAACATAGCCAAATCTTTCAAAGAGAATAACGGATTACTTTCAACGGCCCCAAATTTTTGATCGTAAGCTCCAAAGTAAATTCGCCGAATTCGGGCATAACTAATTGCTGATAAACACATAGCACATGGCTCAAGCGTAACAAATATATCGCAATTATTAAGTTTAGCTGAATCCTTAATTTGGCAAGCTTCCCTGATAGCAAGAATTTCAGCGTGCGCGGTCGGATCTTTGAGCTTTAGATTTTGATTATAGGCCCGAGCAATTATCTGACCATTTTCAACAATAATCGCTCCAACCGGAACTTCATGATTATTAAAAGCCAACTCAGCCTGCGCAAGAGCTTCAAGCATGAAACTTTTATTTAAGTCTTGCATATAATTCATGAAATCTATTGAGATTATTATTTTACAACAATTTTTCCTTGAGCAGTTTTTTGGTGAAAATCGCCATAAAACTTGTATTCGCCTGCTTTGAGTGGGTTAATTTGGATAGAAATTTTTTTGCCAGCGCCGATCAATTTTTCCTTTTTGAGATCATCACTTTCAAATTCTTCGATGATATTATCAAGATTTTCAATCCCTAATTTGAATTCAGTATTAGCTGGAACCTCAACGATTTCAGGGCTAAAACGATGATTCTTGATTTTGATTAAGAATTCAGTTTTGTCCTGGGCATGAGAAATTTGTGCAGACAGGGCTAAAATCACAAGGCTTAAAATAATTTGGTTGAGTATTTTCATGCAAAAGAAAAAATTTATGAAGATTTGAATGATTAACAAGAAATGGTGACCCCAACGGGATTCGAACCCGTATTTTCACCGTGAAAGGGTGACGTCCTAACCGTTAGACGATGGGGCCAAAACTTTAAAACCAAGAGGATTTTAGAATTTTAGACTAGTTTGTGAGATTTTTAGGATAGTTTTTAAATTACGAACGTAAAAAATTCACCGCAAAGTAATTTTGTGGGGGCATTGTAAAATTCAATTCAAAAAAGGCAAACAAAAAAATTTTAACAAATGATGTTATTCACCAAAGCTTTAGAATCATAGTCAAATATCTTATTTAAAAGTAAATTTAGTGTGCAAAAAATAAAAAAAGAACAGCGATATAATCAAGTTAATATGATATGCTAAAAGTTGGCTAAAACCAAATTTCAAGAGAGAAAGTATCAATCCAGCTGAAAACAAATACATCACTACATAAACCAAAATTGCTCGCAAAAATTCTTTAAAACAAAATTGGCTCTTCTTGAAACTCAAAAATTTATGCGAAATAAAACTATGGAGCGTGATGATTATATTGAAATAAATGATTTTAAAAAAATTAATCTCGATGTATTTAAAATAAAACAAACCAAAAATATAAGAAATTAAAGCATTATATGCCCCAACCAATAAAAATCTTATCTCCTTATTATTTAAAATCTCAATTACCAACTTGATAAAATCAGATAAATTTTTTACTTTGATAAGTTTTTTAAAGTATTTTTGTATCATCAAAATTAAGCAAAATCAATTAATGAATTACTCAAAAAAATTATATCCAAATTCATATTATTTATATTTTTTGTTATTTTTTTGGGCCGTTATTTTTAGTCTCGAATATTTATATCGCAACGGAATTCCATTTTTCGTGTGCAACGATTCTTTTCAGTATTTAACAATTGCTCGAAACATTTTCTTGTCCGGCGAAATCTCCGGAGTCACAAACTATGCTTTGGATTTTTATTACGATGAAATTGCCTTATTTGGCTACGATCTAAGCAACATAAAACCCTATCACTTTCCGAGCTATTCTATATTTTTGAGTCTGTTTTATCACATATTCGACAATCATAATTTTGTGATTTACACCTCACAATATATTGCTTTTATAATCTTTTCTTTTTCGAGTTTTTTGGTCTTAAGCCAATATTTAAATAAAACCAAATCACTGACTATAACTCTCCTGAGCATGGTTTCAACCCCAATAATAATTTATATTTCAGATAGCGGTAAAGAGATTTTGTTGTCAGGATTATCGCTTTTAGTAATTTATTTTGGCTTATATCACAAAAATAAATATTCACTAAAAATACAGTTTTTTTTGTGTTTTATTTTAAGCCTAATGTCAATAACCCGAAGCTTTTATTTGATATTAGCTTTATTGATTTTTTGCTACAATTTCATACCAAAAAAATATTTAAACAACGAAAGTTCAGAAAGCGAAAAGCGTTTTAGCAATAACAAAGAAATTATTCTTTACTTCGCTCTGATATTTTTAATCCCCTTATGTGCATATATTTTTTGCTATTATTATTTAGAGTTAAACCTATTTATATATGACAATAGAAGCGATATTTATGGCGGTAAATCCATAAAAGATTTAGCACTAAGAACTTTTAACAACCTATTTATTGGAGTGATTTATTATTTCGTTCAATATTTTCAGTTTGTGATGGTCGATAATTTTAAAATAAAAGGCATAAACTCATTATTTTACCTCTTCGCGCCTTGGGGCCTATCACTCATAACACTTGGCATCTATTTTTTGGAACAAATAAAAATTATTTATGCCACTCGCACCTTAAAAATCTCAAAGTTCTTAATTATTAAAATATTTTTCGGATTGGTTATTTTTTCGATTATTGTTAGATTTAGTGCTAATGGTTATCGTTTAACCATAGGTTTTATGCCAATTATTTATTATTATCTTTATAAAAAATTTTTTTATGAAAAAAAATTAATTCAAAAAAGTTTTCTAATTTTTTTTATAATGATTAATGCGATTTTATTGGCTCTTTTATAAAAACCTCCAAACAAATAGCTAATTATTTTAATGAACTCAATCAAAATATTAGAAAAACTATTAGTTTTTATGGCGCCAAGAAAGTTGTCATAAATAATAACTTTACCCCATCCCCCCATCAATCGCCAATCTACTATCTCTACCCACAAGAAATCTATTTTTTTACCGCAATTCGCCCTGAGAATTTGTGCGAAGATTTAGCTAATTATCATGAGCATTATTTAGATTTTCATTTAATTTTTATGGGTTATGGCAATCACAATATTGCCGATTCTTCACAAAATAATTGTGATTTTATAGTTAAAAATTTTACTTTAGTTGGCATTAATCAATATGGCTTAATCTACGCCAACAAGTCCATTCTTAAAAACCAAAACTTTCTCACCAAACTCTAACAATTTTTGGGTGATTTATTTTTATGAACTTAATTCACTCGCACCCACTAAGTTTTTGAAGGCCCGAAATATTCTAAAACTAAAACTTGATTGAAGTTACCTCTGTATATTGATAAACGCGATATTTGCGAACTTAATTCACTCGCACCCACTAAGTTTTTGAAGGCCCGAAATATTCTAAAACTAAAACTTGATTGAAGGTACTTCTGTATATTGATAAACGCGATATTTGCGAACTTAATTCACTCGCACCCACTAAGTTTTAGAAGGCCCGAAATATTTTA
>VGDJ01000019.1 GCA_016869775.1 Alphaproteobacteria bacterium | reverse complement strand
ATTTTCAAGACGATGTTTGTGTCCAAGGGGAATAAAAGTTGATTCATTTTCTTTAAGTTCAAAATATTTGTCTTCACGCGTAATTGATGCGGTTCCGCGCACAACAACCCAATGTTCGGCGCGATGTCTATGTTTCTGCAAAGATAATGCTGAGTGCGGATTTACAAGAATTTTTTTGACTTTGAAATTCATGCCAATATCAATTGTTTCAAAGCTTCCCCATGGTCGAATACAAGTTTGATGATCTAGACAATATTGAGAAAAAGAATTTTTTACAGTTTCAAATAATTCTTTAATGCTTTGTGAATCTTTGATATTGGCGACTAAAAACACATCTTTGGTAGCAATAATGATTAAATTATTAACTCCCAAGCAAGCCACTAAAGGACCTTCGGAGCGAATATAGCAATCTGAAGTTTTTAGAGTTATAATTTTACCTTCGATATAATTTTGATCCGAATTTTTAGCGCTTAATCTATAAAGTGATTGCCAACTTCCAACATCGCTCCAATCAATGTCCAAAGGCGCTAAAGCAATATTTTGAGCTTTTTCCATAATCGCATAATCGATTGAAATGTTTGGACATTTTTCATATTCCTTGGCTTCTAAACGAATAAAATCTAAATCTTTTTGAGCTTTCGCCAGACAATTTTTAGCGATTTCAAATATTTCATTGTTAAGAATTTTTAATGATTCCAAGTAAGTTCGGGCACAAAATAAAAATATTCCACTATTCCAATAGCAATTTGGGTTTTCTAGCAATTTCTCAGCCACTTGTGCGCTCGGTTTTTCGATAAATTTATCAACCATAAAAGCATTACTATCATTGATAGCTGATGATTTTAAAATATATCCGTAGCCAGTTTCGGGGTATTGAGGTTTGATACCAAAGGTTATTAGGAGTTTTTCAAGTGCCAATTTTGCAACTTTATAAACTGCGTTAGTAAAATTTTGAGTATCTTTAATTAAGTGATCGGCTGGGCAAATCAGCATAATTTCATCGGGGTTATTTTGAGAAATAAAGTGAGCAACGGTAGCGATTGCCCCAGCTGTATTACGTGAAGATGGTTCAAGAATTATAGCGCGAGCATAAGTTTGAATTTCGTCGAGTTGAGAAGCGACCATAAAACGATGCTCGTTATTGCAAATAATAATTGGTTTAGAAAATTTTTGAGGATCATTAAAACGCAAAATGGTTTCTTGGAATAAAGATTTATCGCCAAAAAAACTTGAAAATTGTTTAGGTTTTGATTGTCTTGAAACGGGCCATAGTCTGGTTCCAAAGCCACCTGCTAGTATGATGGGGGTAATTTTCATGAGTTGCTAAAAAAATCAATTGCTCCAAATTTTGCAACGCCAACCTTATTTAATCTGCGTAAATTATGCAAATTAATTCCTCCAAGTGGAATTATGTTGTTGAGATAGTTCGGTGTTGTTTTATGAAGTATTATTTTAATCATTTTTACAAATTGAAAAAAACCAATAAATCGTTGATTTTTATGACTAGAGCTCGCAAAAACCGGTGATAAAAAAATGATATCTGGTTGGAGTTTTTTAATGTAATTAAGGTGTTTTAAATTGTGAAGAGCGATACTAAAAATAATTTTTTTTCGAAGGCATAACGAACGAACTTGCCATAAATTAAAGTTCGTTAATGAGTGTTTGTTATATTTTTTTGTCAAATCTTTATCTGCAAAATGCACGCCTTGAGCCTTGATTTTTGTTGCAATTTCAAAATCTTTACCAATCAATATTTTGTGATTATTGCGCTTTATGATTGGTAATAATTTTTGTATTAAACTAAGTCGATCTTTCGCTTCTAAATTATATTCTCGAAAAACAATATTTGATCCACGAGGTAATTTTTTAAGAACTTGATTTAAATCATCAATTTTTTTACCATCGGTGAACAAATAACATGATTGCGCATAATTATTTTTTTCACGAAATTGAGAATTTTTTCTAAGATTTTTGGCAATCTTTTTAATCTCAAATATTTTTTGAAAATCCATGATAAATAACAAATTATATTTAATTAATCAAAATATTGCTAAGACCTGCGCAACCTTTAATAAGCAAGCTAAAGACATTAAAATTGTTGCCGTTTCCAAAACTATTGCAAGCGAAAATATTATCGAGGCAATTAATTGCGGTTGTAAAATTTTCGGTGAAAATTATGTAACTGAGGCCAAGCAAAAATGGCCAAAAATTTTACAAGATTTCCCAAATACAAAACTTCATTTTATAGGTCATTTACAAACCAATAAAGTTAAATTAGCCCTTGAATTGTTTGATTGCATTGAGAGCGTTGATAATAAAAAACTAGCTCTTGAAATTGCTAAACAGCAACAAAAACTTAGCAAAAGACCCGAAATTTTCTTGCAAGTTAATATTGGAGATGAAGAGCAAAAATCTGGAATTGCACTTGAAAAACTCCCCGACTTTCTAGAATTTTGTCTAGGATTAAATCTGAATGTTGTCGGTCTTATGGCTATCCCCCCTGCAAATGAATGTCCTGCGCCTTACTTTGCGCTTTTGACAAAATCAGCGCGTGATTTAAATCTTAAAAATTTATCGATGGGAATGAGTCTTGACTATCAAGAAGCAATTGCTTTGGGGGCAAATTATATTCGCTTAGGAGCGGCGATTTTTGGTCCAAGAAACTCAGGTTAAAAATTAGTTTGAAAAAAACATTTACAAATCTATTATCCCTGGACTTTAATTTTTTAGGTTTAAATTTTATTTATCTCAATAATTTTCAATAAAAATTCTACTAGAGCCCGTAGCTCAGCTGGATAGAGCAACAGCCTTCTAAGCTGTGGGTCGAACGTTCGAATCGTTTCGGGCTCGCCATTTCTTCGATATTTCCCCTATATTAATTTCAGTTTTTTGCAAAATTTTAATTAAATTTATCAAACTATATTTTTGTCAAAAATTTTATTAATAGGTCAATTTTTTTATTAAAAATTTAAAAAAATATTAAAAAATTTACTGAAAACTCAAATTTTTTACAAATTTTTCTTAAAAAACTAAAAAATTCCTATACATTATTTTTAGAGATGTTAAAAATTAGTCCCCGTTGAAATTAATTTCGAAATTAATTTTTTAAACCCCTTCACATTTAAAAAATTCAAAAATCCCAAATCTTTAAAAAATTTATGTCTAAAAATTCTGCGGTTAATGTTATTTTTGAAACTATCAAAAATAACGAAATTAAATTTATTGATTTTCGTTTTACTGATTATTCTGGTCAATGGTTGCATATTACTCATTGTGTTGATGCGGTTGATGAAGAAGCTCTCACCAAAGGCGTTGCTTTTGATGGTTCTTCGGTAAAAGCTTGGAAAGAAATTAACGAATCAGATATGATTTTGATGCCTCAACTTGATAGTGCTTTTGTTGATCCATTTTCAACTCATGCAACTCTTGTTTTATTTTGTGATGTTATCGAGCCTGCCAGTGGCGAAGGATATTCGCGCGATCCCCGTTTTACCGCCAAAAAAGCCGAGGATTACCTTAAAAAATGCGGCTTTGGGGATGTTGCATATTTCGGTCCTGAGCCAGAGTTTTTTGTATTTGATGACGTCAGATTTGAAGCTTCAAGTTACGGGAACTTTTATAAAATTGACTCCGAAGAAGCTCCGCACAATACCTCTAAAGATGAAGATGGGAAAAATCTTGGGCGTCGCGCTTCAATCAAAAGTGCTTATTTTGCTCCAACTCCGATTGATACCGGTCAAGATCTACGCGCAGAAATTGTCGAGGCAATGCGTCAAGTCGGATTAGTGCCATTGCTTCATCATCATGAAGTTGCAACCTCACAATTTGAAATAGGTTTTAAATATTCTACTTTGGTCGGAACTGGCGACAATATACAAAAATTTAAATATGTTGTGCATAATGTTTGTCATGCTTTTGGCAAAACCGCTACTTTTATGCCTAAACCAATTTTTGGGGATAATGGCTCGGGAATGCACGTCCATCAATCAATTTGGAAAAATGGCGAAAATCTTTTCGTGGGTAAAGAACATGCTGACCTCTCAGAATTAGCCTTATTCTATATTGGTGGAATTATTAAACATGCAAGAGCCATCAATGCTTTTTCCAATTCAACTACTAACAGCTACAAAAGACTTGTTCCGGGTTATGAGGCTCCAGTTTTATTGGCATATTCGGCTAAAAATCGTTCAGCCTCAATTCGTATTCCGCATGTTACAAATGAAAAGGCTCGACGCATAGAAACTCGCTTTCCTGATCCAGCTTCAAATCCTTATTTAACTTGCGCTGCATTGATGATGGCAGGTTTAGATGGTATCAAAAATAAAATTCACCCCGGTGAACCAAAAAACCAAGATCTATATCACTCATCTGAAAAAGAATTGCGCAAAATCCCTACAGTTGCTCGCTCACTTCGTGAAGCTCTTTCAGCACTCGATAAGGATCGCGGGTTTTTGCTTGAAGGTGGCGTTTTTACCGATGAGCAAATTGACGCTTATATCGAGTTAAAACTATCTGAAGCTGACAGATATGAGCAAATGCCTCATCCAGTTGAGTTTGAAATGTATTATAATAATTAAATGAAAACACCTGAAAAAAACCCCATAAAAACTCTTGGAATTATTGGCGGTGGACAATTGGGTAGAATGATATGTTTTTATGCTCACAAAATGGGTTACAAAACCGTTGTTCTCACTGATCAAGAAAATTCTCCTGCGAGCTATGTCACCAATCACACCATAATTGGTGACTATTTAGATAAAAAAGTTCTCAAGAAATTTTGTGATGCTATCGATATTGCAACCTTTGAGTTTGAAAATATTCCACTCGAAACCGTCGAATTTGTTGAAAATAATTCAGTTTTATTCCCATCATCGAATGTCTTAAAAATTACCCAAAACAGAATTCTTGAAAAAAAATTTTTGAACGACAATCAAATTAAAACCACCGAATATGCAATTATAAATAGTTTAGAAGATTTAAAAAAATCTCTAAAAACCTTCAAAAAAGCTGTTATAAAAACGGCTATTATGGGTTATGACGGCAAGGGGCAGTTTGTATTGAGTGATGAAAGTGATTGCGAAAAAGCTTTTGAGTCTCTTAAAGGTATGCCTCTGATTTCGGAGAAATTTTGTAAATTTGATAGCGAAGCCTCCGTTATTGTGGCCAGGTCAATTAGTGGCGAAATTAAAGTTTATGAACCGCTTACCAATATTCATAAAAATGGTATTTTAGATCGCAGTATTTATCCCGCCAAACTCTCTGTTCCACAAAAGTTTAAAGCCCAAAAAATTGCTACAAACATTGCCGAAAAAATCGATTTAGTCGGTTTAATGGCGGTTGAGTTTTTTATTGTCGATAATTCAATTTTAGTTAACGAATTAGCACCCCGCCCTCATAATTCTGGACATTTTTCTATGGACGCTTCAATTACTTCGCAATTTGAGCAATTAATCCGCAGTATAAGCGAAGGATTATCTTTGGGTGAAACGCGCTTTCATTCAAGCGGTCAAATGATAAATCTGATTGGTGACGATGTTAATTCTATCACAAAATACCAAAATAATTCTCGTGCCAAAATTCATCTTTATGGAAAGTTAGAATCCAAAGTTGGACGCAAGATGGGCCATGTAAATATTTTAAAGTAATTTTTGAGCTTATTTTATTTTATTAAAAGTTCTAAAATTCTTCTAAAAATTCTGCATAATTATTTAAGAATTTAATATTTAGAAACTTAAAATTTTATCAATATTTCTTCTTGCACTTATTATTTAAAATGCCTAAATTGGCGCCCAAATTCATAAAAATTCTCAAATATTAAATAACTAAATTCACAAGCTTTTTTGCTTGTATTAGCTATTTTTACCTTGCAAAAAATTATTTAAAAATCTTATTACAAATGAAAAATACTGAGAAAAATACTGGAAAAAACACTGGTAAAGTTACACAAATTATCTCTGCGGTTGTTGATGTTGAATTCGAGAGTGGCGAATTGCCAGCAATATATAACGCCCTAGAAGTATCTAATGAAGGAAGAAAACTAATTCTTGAGGTTGCTCTTCACATTGGTGAAAAAACCGTTAGAACAATTGCTATGGATTCCACCGATGGTTTAACTAGAGGGGCTATGGTTATTGATACTGAAAGTCCAATTTGTGTGCCGGTTGGCGAATCAACTCTCGGGCGTATCATGAATGTAATTGGAGAGCCAATCGATGAAAAAGGTGAAATTAATTGTTCTCAACTTTATCCAATTCATGCCTCTGCTCCTCAATTAGTTGAACAAGCCACAGAAACCGAAATTCTTGAAACAGGTATTAAAGTAATTGATCTTCTTGCGCCATATTCTAAAGGCGGAAAAATCGGTCTTTTTGGAGGGGCTGGTGTTGGTAAAACAGTGCTGATCATGGAATTAATTAATAACGTTGCCAAAGCCCATAGTGGTTATTCAGTTTTTGCTGGAGTTGGTGAAAGAACTCGTGAAGGAAATGATTTATATCACGAAATGATTGATTCGGGAGTTATTGATACCAAAAACTTTAAGAACTCCAAGGTTGCATTGGTTTATGGTCAAATGAATGAGCCACCCGGAGCTCGTGCTAGAGTTGCTCTTACGGGTCTTACCCAAGCCGAATATTTTCGAGATAAAGAAGGCCGAGACGTATTATTTTTTATTGATAATATTTTTCGCTTTACTCAAGCTGGTTCTGAAGTTTCTGCGCTCTTAGGCAGGATTCCGTCGGCGGTTGGTTATCAGCCGACGTTGGCAACTGAAATGGGCGCTATGCAAGAGAGGATCACTTCAACTAAAAATGGTTCAATAACCTCGGTTCAGGCAATTTATGTTCCAGCTGATGATTTGACCGACCCTGCTCCCGCAACTTCGTTTTCGCATCTTGATGCAACAACGGTTTTATCTCGTCAAATTGCCGAAATCGGGATTTATCCGGCAGTTGATCCACTTGATTCAACTTCCAGAATTCTTGATCCAAGAATTGTAGGTGAAGAACATTATGGAGTTGCTCGTGAGGTGCAAAAAATTCTTCAAGCCTATAAATCTCTTCAAGACATTATTGCAATTCTTGGAATGGATGAATTATCAGAAGAAGACAAGCTCACTGTCGCTAGAGCTAGAAAAATTCAACGCTTCTTGTCTCAACCTTTCCATGTTGCCGAAGTTTTCACTGGCTCACCAGGAAAGCTTGTTTCTTTAAAGGATACCATTAAAGGCTTTAAAGCAATTTGTGCCGGAGAATATGACTACCTGCCAGAATCAGCCTTCTATATGGTAGGTAATATAGATGAGGCAATTGCTAAGGGCGAGAAATCGCTTAAAGAAAGTAAATAACTTCAATTTTTAAAACCTTTTTATATGGCAGATTTTAAAGTTGAAATCACTTCAATCGAAGGTGTCTTGTTTGGTGGGTTGTGCCAAATGGTAGTTTTGCCATCGATTTCTGGCGATATAGGAGTTATGAGGGGTCATGAGTCTATAATATCAAATTTGAGAGTCGGAGAGATACAAATTTTTGATAATTTGAATAACGTCATCAAATCTATCGCAATTTCCGGCGGTTTCGCTGAAATGCAATCCGAAGATAAACTTTTGGTTTTAGTAAATGTCTAAAAATTTTTTATTAAACTTTTAGAGGTTTCTAAATTTTCTAATCTTGTGCCCCCCTCTCCCTCAAATATAATCTAAACTAATCATTAAATTATTAGTGATCTTATAGTTAGTTTTATTTATTTTGATTCTAAATTGTTAATTAATAATATTTTGAATTTCAAATCAAAAACTAAGACTTTTTTACCTAAAAATATTTATTAAAGGTTTTTCATAAAATTAATTTATTTTCCAGTATGCGATGCCCCTTTTGCGGAAATTTGGAGACCCAAGTTAAAGATAGTAGAATATCTGATGATGGAGAAGCTATAAAGCGCAGAAGATATTGTTCAGCTTGTGACTCAAGATTCACAACTTTTGAGAGGACTCAGCTGCGAGAAATTTTAGTTATTAAAAAGAATGGTGATAAAAAAGTTTTTGATCCAGAGAAGTTGCGTAAATCAGTAGAGATGGCGGTAAGGAAGAGACCAGTTTCTGATTTGCAAGTTGAGAGATTAGTGAACAATATTGTTCGTCAACTTGAAATTGAAAATGAAGTTGAAATTCATTCCTCTAAAATTGGTGAAATGGTTATGAATTCGCTTGAAAAGCTTGATAAAGTTGCCTTTGTTCGATTTGCATCGGTTTATAAAAATTTCGAAAAAACTGATGATTTCCAGAAGTTTATTAAACAAATTATATAAATGACTAAAAAATCAAACTGGCAAGAAGTAATTAGTTTTTATCATGATAATGATCTCGAAGAGCTTTATTCAGATCAGGCTGTTAATAGATTATTTCAAAAAAATAGCCTTAAAAAAACTCCTAGCCCTGTATCTGAAAAATCTATGCAAGTTAAAAATTATGATAATTCAATTTCAATAATTCCATCAACATCTGAGGCCTTATCAGAAATTGCGAAAAAGGTCGCCACCCCTAAGGATGATCAATTTTTATTAGAAAATCCAAATAATAAATTTATGTCGTTAAATGAAATCATAAATTCTTCCAAAGTATTAGCTAGCAAAGCTTCCAATATCGATGAACTTAAAAATTTCGTATGTAGTTTTGAGGGATGCAATCTAAAAAAAATGGCCACTAATACAGTTTTTTGTGATGGTAATCAAAACTCTGATATTATGGTAATTGGTGAAGCTCCCGGAAATCACGAAGATTTGCGTGGAATACCATTTTGTGGTGATTCTGGAGAGTTACTTAATTCCATGTTTAAATCTATTGGTCTTGCAAGAGATTCAGATTATTACATCACCAATGTGATATTTTGGCGTCCTCCCGGAAATCGCCGACCTACAGATGAAGAGCTTTCAATTTGCAGACCATTCGTTGAGAAGCATATCGAGCTTTTTAATCCAAAAATCATAATTTTGGTTGGCGCCACAGCTATGAGTGCGATTTTAAATACCAACGATACGATTAGCTCAATAAGAGGAAAATTTATTGATTTTTCGCCCAGTTATCTATCAAAAAGCACTAAAATATTTACCATCTTTCATCCATCTTATCTTATGCGCCAGCCATCCAAGAAAAAAACCGCGTGGCTGGATATGCTAAAAATTAAGGAATTTATCAATCAAAAGCATGTTTTATGAGTACAAATAGAATTTTACCAATTGGATTTTATGATCTCATTTCAATCGAGGCCAAGAAAAACTATGAATTTACCAAACTCGCGGTGGATAATTTTTTAAATAATGGTTATGAATTGATAAAAACTTCAATTGTTGAATTTGTTGATGGTTATGATGAGAAAGAAATCGGGAATGTTTTTAGGGTTATAGATCCAATTTCTAAGAAAAATATTTTTTTTAGAAATGATATTACCGTTCAAATTGCTAATTACGTATCCTCAAATTTTGAAGCGCAATTCAAAACTCCCTTAAAATTATGTTATTACGGTGATATAATAAATCTTAACAGTGATGAGCTTTATTATGAGAGACAACAAACCCAAGTTGGTTGCGAAATCATAGGCGATAATAGCCTTAAGTCTTGCTACGAAGTAATAAATGACACGCTAAATGTTTTGAAAAATATCAAAAATGTTAGCATTACAATCACCCTTCCCGATTTTTTAAATATTTTTTTAACAACTATCAAAAGTTCAGCAAATAACGTTTTAAAAGATGCGATAATTAATAAAAGAATTTCTGATGTCAAAAAATATGGAGGCGATTTTAGTGCGATAATTGCCGAAATCATTTTAAATAATACCAATTTCGATTTATTATCGTCAAAAATTCAAAATATTTATGGCAATATTGATATTAGCCAACAACTCGAAAATGCCCGCGAGCTGATGGTATTTTTGCAAAAAAATTTCCCAAATTTGTCGATAAATTTTGATTTATTTGGAGATAATAAGTTTTCTTACCACAACAAAATCGCTTTCGATATTTTTGTAAATAATTTCCCATATCCACTAGCCAAGGGCGGTTGCTATTCAATTACTTGTGGGGATGAAATCTTGAATTCGGTTGGCTCAACAATCTACATAAATTTTTTAAGAAAAATATAAAACTCAATTTTAATTTTATTGTTGAAGCCTGCAACCTTGTTAAAGAACCCTGATTTTTAGTCTTGGGTTGGTTATTTGTCGATTCTGCTTATAGTTTGTAAAAATTATAAAGTTTCATGTGAAACGAATTGACAAATTTATTACGATTAGTTTAATTTAAATTAATCGATAAAAAATTCCATTTACGCCCTAAAATGATCCAAAACCATCAACAAAATTCAAAAAAAACCAAAATTTTTTCTATCGTTAACCAAAAAGGTGGGGTCGGAAAAACTACAACCGCAATAAACATTGCGACCGCTATCGCGTCGGTCAAAAAAAAAGTTTTGCTTATTGACCTCGATCCTCAGGGTAATGCTAGTACTGGGCTGGGAATAGAAAACGATGTCAGAGTAACCACTATTTATGATGTTATTATTGGCCAGTCCACTGCCTCAAATGCAATTTTAAACACTAAAATTCCGAATCTCAAAATAATTACTTCAACAGTTGATCTATCGGCTTGCGAAGTTGAATTGGTTGGAATTGAGAATCGCGAATATTTACTTAAAAATTCATTAGTTGAAATTATTTACGATTTTGATGCGATCATTATTGATTGTCCGCCATCATTGGGTTTACTAACCATTAATGCTCTTAGTTCTTCGGATGCAATTTTAATTCCAATGCAATGTGAATTTTTTTCGTTAGAGGGGCTTAGCCATCTTCTTAATACTGTCGGATTAGTTAAGGAAAATCTAAATCCAGATTTGAGAGTTAGTGGTATAATTCTAACTATGCATGATCGAAGAAATAAATTGACCGAACAGGTTGAAAATGATGTTAGAAGTTTTTTGGGCGATAAAGTTTATGAAAATTATGTACCGAGAAATGTTAGGCTTTCCGAGGCCCCATCTTATGGTCTTCCGGGTGTAATATATGATTCTAAATCTTCGGGTTCTTTAGCTTATATAAAGTTAGCGCGAGAGATTATAATCAGGGAATCCATCTAGTTTTCACAGTTTTAATTTATTTGGTTGGGCAAAATATTCGGTTTAACGCTCTAAAAATATATTTATTTCGCCCCAATTATGGTGATATTTCTACCATTATCATCATTCGAAATTTGTTTTGATCTTCTGAAGCTAAAATATTTTTCGGCATTAGTGTAAGTGTCGATTCCCAAATTCTCGATTTCATTTACTCCAGCTCTGGAAATTCTTTCAAAAACATAATTGGGCAAGTCAAAAAGCCATTTGGTTTCATTTTTGCCAGTTCTAAAAAATTTTTTATTTGTGATATTTTCACTAATAAAATCATCAAAAAATTCTTGAGAAACTTCGTAGGAATATTGTTGAATCATAGGTCCAATTGAAGCTTTTATATCGCAAGCTCCTAGTATTTTCATCGCAGAAATTGTGTTTTCTATGACTCCAGATTTGGCTCCGCGCCAGCCAGCGTGACATAAACCTATAATTTGATTTTCATCGTCCCATAGCGCAATTGGTGCGCAATCGGCGGTAATTATTCCAAGAATAATATTTTTTTGATTTGTAACAATTCCGTCGGCTTTGGGTAAGTTTTGATCGCCATAAAATTGCTTGGCATCGTTGATAATTTTTACCTGATTACCATGAACCTGATTGAGCATTAATACATGAGGTGATTCAAAATTTAGCTCTTTAAGTTTTTGATTGAGGTTTTCGCGATTTGCAAGATCTCCATCAATAATGCAGTCCTTGCCTAAGAAATAATAATCTATCATTGGCTATAGTTTGTTTTGTAAGAAAAATAGTAATTTTTGTTTATATTCTTGAGGATCTTTAATTTTAACAAGTGAATTTTTCGGTGTAAAAAAATAATCGTTTAAGCGAGTAATTAAAAACCGCATTGAAGCGCATTTAAGGGCGGTAGGAAGGAATTCTAATTCGCTCTTAGTGAAGGGTTTTATAGATTGATAACCATTTACGATTGAAATAAATTTTTGATGATTAAAACTATGTTTGTCAAAGCACCAAGCATTTACGATTATGGCAAAGTCGTAAATTTGTAAATCATTGGCAGAAAAATAAAAATCTATCACCGCCGAAATTTTGCCATCTTTAAAAAAAACATTATCCGGAAATAAATCTAAATGACATGCGGATGATTGTAAGTTTGGATTCCAAAGTGCTTTTAAGTTAGTTATTTCTTGAGGAATTAGATCAACCAAAGTTTTGTCATAATCAGCCAACAAATGACTAAATTTTTGATATAATTTTTCAAAACCATCAACCCCCAAATCATTATAGCGAAACTGAACAAAATCTTGCGAAGCCACATGCATTTTTGCCAATATTTCTCCAATTTGAAGGCAATTATTGGGGGTAATATTATAGTAGTATCCATCAAGATGAGGCTTTAAACTTGAGCCTTCTAAGAAGGTTACAATGATTGTTTTTTTGTTTTTAAAATCAGTAATCTTATTGCCACTTTTATTAGAAATTGGTTTTGGGCAAGATATGTTTTTTGAGGAGAGATGTTGCTTAAGGTTTACAAAATATGGTAAAATTTCTTTATCAATTCGAGATTCAAAAATTGTAAAAATATATTTACCAGTTGAAGTTTTGATTATGTAATTTGAATTATCGATGCCCTCAACTATTTCATGAAAATCAATAAGTCCGCCGATTTCATAATTGCATAAATGTTGCTCTAACTCTGTTTTGGTAATTTTTGTGTATACCGCCATAATTGTTTTGTTAACATTATTTCAATTTAGCAATTGGTCGGCAATACAGTTCAAGCTTATGTCCAACAAGTTCAAAGCCATGTTGTTTAGCAATTTTTTCCTTAAGTTTTTCAATTTCTTCATTAAAAAATTCTATAACTACATCGTTAGTAATATCGACAATATGGTCATGATGATCTTCATTCTCGAGAGCTTCGTATCTTGCTCTGCCTTTATTTAGAAAGTCGTGTTTAGTTATCACTCCAGCCTCTTCAAACATTTTTACGGTTCGATAAACTGTAGCTATGCCAATATTATTGTTAATTTTTTGGGCTCGACGATAAACCTCTTCAACATCCGGATGATCGGTACTTTTAGAGATTACTTTGGCGATTATTTTTCTGTTTTCAGTTAATTTAATATTTTTTTCTAGGCAGAGTTTTTCAATTTGGGATATCATAAATTAAGATTGTTTTTTAATTTAGAGTGGTTGATAATCGTTTGCTACATCTGGTTTGAGGTGCATTTCGATAAAATTTCACAAATTTTTAATTTTTTTGAATTATTAAACAAGAAGTAAATAACTTTAAAAGTAGCGCTAATATGACAAATAATAGAAAAATCAACGAATCTCTTGCCCCATCATTAACTTTTGATGATGTTTTGCTTAAGCCACTATACTCTGAAGTTCTTCCCGCAGATGTCAGTACCAGAACAAAAATTACCAAAAACATATCTATAGAAATTCCGATTATCTCTGCTGCGATGGATACTGTTACAGAAAGTAGGCTTGCAATTGCTATGGCTCAGAGTGGAGGGATTGGTTGTATTCACAAAAATCTCTCAATTAAAGAACAGGCTGACGAAATAAAAAAGGTCAAAAAATTTGAATCTGGAATTGTGTTAAATCCCGTTACTATCACGCCCGATGAGACTCTAGCCGATGCATTATTGCTTATGAATCAATATGGAATATCCGGAATTCCCGTTGTCAAAAAAAATTCTAAAAAACTCGTAGGTATTCTAACTAATCGCGATGTTAGGTTTGCTCAAGATAAAAAACAGCCCGTAAAAGAACTTATGACTAAAAGTGGTTTAATTACAGCGCGAGTTGGCGTTAGTAAGGGTGATGCCAAAGCATTATTGCATAAAAACAAAATTGAACGAATAATTATCGTCGATGGAAATGGAAATTGCGTTGGTTTAATGACGGGTAAAGATTTAGAAAAAACCAAACAATTTCCTTTTGCTTCAAAAGATAAGGAAGGTCGATTACTTGTGGCCGGAGCCACATCGGTTGGAAAAGATGGTATTAGAAGAGCGGAAAGTTTGATCGAAGCTAATGTTGATATTTTGGTGGTAGACACAGCTCATGGACACTCAAAAGGAGTAATTGAAACCGTTAAAGAATTAAAAAAATTATTTCCTAAGCAAGAAATTATTGCAGGAAACATTGCTACAAAAGAAGCTTCAAAAGCCTTGTATGATGCAGGGGTTGATGCGGTTAAAGTCGGAATT
>VGDJ01000018.1 GCA_016869775.1 Alphaproteobacteria bacterium | reverse complement strand
TAAGATATTTTGCCCATTGACACAACAAATGGCCAACTCCACTCGTAGCAGAATGAATCAATATTCGCTTAACTAACGAAGCAACAAAAACACGATGAATAAGGGTATGAGCCATGAGGCCTTTTAAAAAACTCGAAGCAACTTGTTCATTCGATATATAGTCTGGCACTAAAACTGCATTTTGAGTATTAACAGCTTTTTTTTCGGCATAAGAACCAATCCCCGCATTAACATAAGCAACCCTATCGCCCACCTTGAAATCTTTGACCTCAGCGCCGATTTCTGAAATTATCCCACAACCCTCATTTCCTAGAATTGCTGGCAATTTTGGTAATTTATATTGACCGATTCGATAAGCATGGTCAAAAAAATTAATCCCGACCGCACTATGCTTGATAATAACTTCGTCTTTTTTGGGTTTTGGATCGGCAACTTCTTCAATTTTTAAAGATTCCGGAACACCAATTTTATGAAGTACTATCGCCTGCATTTTTAAAAGAATTAAATTTGAATTGTTAATTAATAATTTTGCTAATTGATAAAACTAAAATTTAACATCAAACTTTAAAATATTAAATTATCAATTTTTTTGAGATAACTAATAAATTAATATTAATTATTGCTGCGCAACCCAAATCAAAATAGCTTTTTGAACGTGAAGACGATTTTCAGCTTCATCGAAGACAATAGATTTATTTGAATCGACAATTTCTTCAACCACTTCATTACCTCGATAAACTGGCAAACAATGTGTAAAGATTGCGCTTTTCTTGGCAGATTTCATTAATTTTTCATTAACTTGAAATGGCGATAAAAGGTTAATCTTTTTTTGTCTTAAGGCGTCATTATTTTCAGATTCATCTCCCATTGAAAACCAAGTGTCAGTGATTACAACATCAGCATCTTTAACGGCATTTTTTGCAATATGATGAAGTGAAATTTCGGCGCCCTTTTTGCGCGCTTTGTTAATTTCATTTGCACTAAAATCAATCTCTTGAGGAGAGGCAATTGATAGTTCATAATTAAAAGCTTTTGAAGCATGAATATAAGAATTTAGAACATTATTTTGATCACCGCACCACGCTAATTTTTTGCCGGCAATTTTTCCCAAACACTCCTCGATAGCCATAATGCTAGCCAAAACTTGACAAGGATGAGAATAATCCGACAAACCGTTAATCACCGGAACTTGTGAATTTTTTGCTAATTCAATAATTGAGTCATGAGAGTTGGCTCTGATCATAACAAAATCAACATAACGCGATAAAACTTTGGCGGTATCAGCTATGGTTTCACCCTTTCCGAGTTGCATATCATTTTTATTCATGACTACCGCACTTCCACCGAGCTGATTGATTGCAACTTCGAACGAAGTTCTGGTTCGAGTCGAAGTTTTTTCAAAAATCATCATCAAATTTTTATGAGTTAATATTTTAGAATGGCTTGGAGATTTTTGTTCGGATTTGAGCTTTTTTGCGAGCTTTATAATTTCTTTTAGTTCTGAATCTTTGATTTGATTTAGATCAATAAAATGGCGGAGGCTTTTGATATTTTTTTTCATATTAATTAAAAAACATTTGGAAATTTTTATAAAAGATTTAAAAATCTAATTAGATATCAACTCAGATATTGTCAAGAAATTCAATATAATAAATAATAAATGTCAAAAAAAATTTTTATAGTTAGTGGTGGAACTGGTGGCCACATCATTCCAGCATATTGCCTTGCCAAACATTTAGTCCAACAAAATCACAAAATATATTTTTTTGGTGATAATAAAATCAACAATTTTATAAAACCTCATGATCAATTTGAGGTTCACACTCTTAGGGCGCAAAAATTCAAAAAATCTCCGTTAGAATTTATTAAATTTATTATAAACACCAAATTAGCTCTCTTAAAATCACTTTATTTTTTGCTAAAAATTCGCCCCGATTTTTTGTATTCTTTCGGGGGCTATGCAACATTTCCGATGTTGTTAGGAGCCGTTATAACTCGTCGCAAAATTATTCTTCACGAACAAAATTCTCATCTTGGAAAGGTCAACCGATTATTTGCAAAATACGCCACCAAAATTGCCCTCTCCTTTGAAAATACTGACGGCATCGAACAAAAATATTTAAACAAGACTATTCACACTGGAAATCCAATTCGCGACGAAATACTCAAACTCTTCAACAAGCCGTATTTAATCCCAAATCTTGATTCCGAATCAAACGAAAATAATTCAAATAAATTAGGCTATGATGTTTTGCTAAATTCAGATTTTTATCCAGAAAATAATTCTCAGAAATTCTTTAAAATCCTTGTAATTGGCGGATCAGGAGGTGCTAAAATATTTAGCGAAGTTTTACCTAAAGCCTTTTTTAATTTTTCTGAAGAGATAAAAGAACATATTCAAATTTTTCAACAATGCCGAAGCGAGCTTGTAGAATCAACCTTTGAACAATATCGAGCTTTTAATATCAATATTGTTGTCGACAGTTTTTTCGAAGATATGGCTCATATGATTGATAGTTGTAACCTAGTAATCGCTCGCGCCGGAGCATCTTCTATTTTTGAATTTTGTTGCGCCGGAAAACCTATGATTCTTATTCCATTTGCCAAATCTGCCGACAATCATCAACAAAAAAATGCTGATTTTTTATCAAAAGAAGGAGCCGCAATCGTTGTAAAAGAAGAAGAATTTAACATTCAAAATATAAACGAAATTTTAAATCGACTTTTCTTGCAAAAAGATATTTTATCAACCATGTCATCAAATGCTAGAAAGCTTGCTATTGTTGATGCAACAGAAAATTTATCAAAACTGATTAACCAAATTTAATGACCGAAAAAAAATCTGAAACTTCACAAAATAATCAAAATACTCTTAACGATAATTCGCAATTGCCAAGCGCTTTTTTAGAAAATTTTTCTATAGGAGATTTGTTAAAATTTCATCGCGAAAAGCTTGGTCTGGATATAAAAAACATCGCCTATTATCTTAATGTTAAAGAGAAAGATATAAAATCTTTGGAAAACAATGACATCGAAAAAATTGCCCGAAATATTTATGTTGCTGGTCTTATAAAGTCGTATGCCAAATACTTGAAAATTGAAATCGAATTAATTGAAAATAAAATACAAGAATTACAACTAAGATCTAACATCGAAATAAAAAAGCACACCCTCTTAAACATCGGCGACGATAACGAGTTATCTCCCAGCAAGGACTTGGTTTTTAATAGCTTAATTATTTCGGCAATATTATTATTTATTTTTTTGATAATTTTTTCTTCACTTGAAAATAATGTCGCCCTAATTAATACCGATAGGATCATTTCTGATATCCAAAAAATAAATAACTAAATGCTTAAAATTCGGCTAGAAAATATTATTGATTTTGCCAAAAAGCCTCGTGAAAAATTAGTAAAAATTTTTAAATCCGAAGGCTTCAGAATTGCAATTATTATATTTTCATGCTTATTCGCTTTTGCATGGGTTTTTCCGAGCTTCTTAGACAATAATAGGCTCAAATTCGACATTACTCAAAGACTCAGCAAACTCACCCAATCAACAATTTCAATCAAGGGTGATTTAACTGTAAGTTTATTACCGGTTCCAACAATTACTGCCTCAAATGTTTTTATTGAAAACTATGCCCTGCCCAACAAACGCAATGAAACTGATAATTTTTATAACATCTACATAAAAAATTTAAAAATAATCTTCCCAGTACTCAAATTTAACAATCGCCAGTTGATCAAAAAAATAATTGCTGATGATTGTGTTATTGAAATAGCCCAACCCGAAGTCTTGAAAAAGATCGACAATAGTCTGTTTAATACCTATCTAAAAAAATTTCCTCAATCAAACGAAAACAGTAAAAACGTTGTTGAAAGTGGCTTAAGTTCAAAAATCTTTTCGGTTGCCGACCTAGAAAGCACGGCCATATTTATTTCTTCACCCCCCAGCATTCAACTTAATGATAGCATAATTACTTTTTTCAACGAAACGGGGGTTTCAAAAGAATTTACCGATGTTTATTCAACTATTTTATACGACAAAGATTCTATAAATGGTTATGGAAGCTTCGTTAGTCAAAACATTGATAATGAGTTTAAAATTAACGCCAAATTTAATTCTATCGAGAAACAACCCGATTCTTTTTTTTCACTTAATTCGCCAATTTTAAATCTTCAAATCAAAGGAAATTTTCTTGAAAATAATAATAATGGACTATTAAAAACTAGATTTAATGGAACTATGGAAGCCGAGGTCACTGAATTAAAAAGTTTTTATAAATCTCTCGTTTCGTCAACTGATTTAGTCGCCAACAAATTAAAATTTAATAGCAAAAACATCAAATTAAGCTCTTTACTCTCTAATGATGGGAAAAATCTCGAATTCAAAAGAATGCTGATAAATTCTGATGTTATAAATGGCATAGGCGACATATTTATAAGCGTTGGTTCAAATCAAATTTTGACTTCGGATATAAAATTTACTCTCGATGACCTTGATATTGATAATCTTTGGTCCACTGACAATCCAGCTAAAAAACTTGCTGAACTCAATAAACCTCAAGAAATAATCGAAAATGCCAAAAGTGAAGCCGAAAATAATGAAAATTCTAAAAACTTAACTAACGAAAAATCTGATAAAAATAAATCAGAAGCTCATATTTCTGGAAATGCTGAACAAAAAATCACCTTCAAATCTTCGGTAATAAAAGTTAAAAAACGCTCAGTTTCTGACCTTATTCTTGAAGCTCGAGATTACGACATAAACATTGAAATTGATATTAAAAAAGCCACGTTATACGAGGGTAAAATCGAAGATGTAAAACTTTATGCTAACATCGCCAATCAGGGCAAACTTATGGTTTCACCTTTATCTTTTAAACTTGCTGGCAATTCAGATTTTAGAATCAATGGCATCGTCGATGAAACCAATGGCAACACAAAATTTACAGGTTATCTCGATGGAAGCGGAGAATCGCTGAGCGAAGTCTTCAAGTGGCTTAAAATTAGGCCCGAAAATATCAAAATCGACAATCTAAAAAAATACAATCTATACTCCGATATTGAAGCCGATCAGAGTACGATTTCTCTTAACAATTTTTATATAAATTTGGATGATAAAAAAACCGAATTTTACGGAGATTTGTTAATTAAAGATTTTGAAAAAAAACGCTCTATATCGACAAATATCAAGGCTTCTGAGTTCGATATCGATAAATATATTTTATTTTCTAAAAACAATATTTATCTGCGTGAAGGAATTTTATTTGATAAATTATTGTGGCTAAATGAGGTTTTTTCCGATTACAACCTCAAATTAAAATTTGATAAACTAATATACGCTAATCAAGAATTTAAAGATCAAATTCTCGCACTTGAAATGGGCCAAGGTTTCATAAAGTTCCCAAAAACTCACTTCGCATCAGATAAAAATATTTTTGATTTAGAATTTAATTTTGATATTAGCGATAAAAACCAGCTCGCCAATTTTTCACTTAAAGCTGAAAAGCTTAATTTTCCGTTCCGCGATGAAATAACCGACATGATTACCAACAAAAATCGGACAATTTTTGATAAATTTTTTGAATTACCCTCTCTTCAAGGATTCTCGGGAGAGATTGATTTAAGTGCCAAACAAATTCAAATTGACGATAAAATGATTACTGATTTTGAATATAAGAATTCTTTCAAAAATAGTGTTTTTGGACAAACCAAAACTTCAATGAAAATATATGATGGATCGTTTGAATTCAAAGGTCTAAACGATATAAAATACAACAAAATTATCAATGGCACATTCTCTTGTAAAACATGCAATGTTAACAAAATATTAAATGATTTTTATAATGTTAATGCCATTGGCGGATTGGCAAATATATCAGGCAACATAGTTAGTATCGCTAAATCAGCCAAAGAATTTTCCACCAATTTAAATTCTGAAATTTCATTAGCCATTTCATCTCCAAGAGTTGAAGGCTATGGCTTAACTGATTTAGTTAAAAAAATGTTTGCCGTTAAAAATTATGCCTTGGAACTCACCGAACCAGAAAAAATCTTAGAAAAAAAGGAATCCTCAACTCAATTTCTTGAAGGCAAAGGTTATATAAATTTTAAAGGCGATAAAAATAGCAATTTTTCCATATCTTTCAAAGCTCCAGCAATTAATTCGGTGTTTTCAGGCATGATTTTTCTTAAAGACGAAAGTATCAATGGAACACTTAATACCATATTTATTTCGGGCACTCCTCAAAAACAAATTCCCATTAATATTGCCACCAATGTTGTAGGTTTTTTTGATGATGTTGCACAAGTTTCAAACTTAAATCAAGTTAGGCAATATCTCGGTTTAGAGCGCATTAATAATCAAGAATTGAGTACAATTTTAAAAGGCAAAGCCGAACAAAAAAAACTTGCTAAAGAAAATAGAATTTTAAATAAAATCAAAACTCCGCAAAAAAAAGAAATAGATTCACAAGATAATCAAAACAGCAATATTATCATCGACAACAATCCAGAAAAACCGTCGGCTAAAGACACAAAAAACAACGAAATAACAAACATCGAAATTAATCAAAATAATCTCGATTTAGAATCTAAAGAATTGAAATCTAATAATTTGAACATGCCATCAAACATCGAAAATCAAACTATTAGCCCAAATAATGATAGCAAGCAATCTTCATTAAATAACACTCAAAACCCAACTGAAATAATTTCAAATCCTGAAATTTCAAATATCAACACCGACCCAGAAAAAGCACAATTCATCGATAATAATGTTGTTCAACCCTCTTTCTAATCATGATTTCTATAATTGATAAAATCAAAAACCGCAAAAATTCTGAAAAAATTATTTGCCTAACCGCTTATACATATCCAATCGCCAAGATCCTTGATAAGCATTGCGATATAATTTTAGTTGGTGATTCACTTGGGATGACAATTTATGGCAACCCTGATACCACCTCAACAACTCTTGAGATGATGATAAATCACGGTAAAGCTGTTAAAAAAGCTTGTCGTAATGCCCTAGTGGTAGTTGATTTGCCCATCAATACCTACGAAAACTCGCCACAAAAAGCACTTGAAAACGCTCAGAAGGTTGTTGATCTAACTGGATGTGACGCTATCAAAATCGAAACTACACCCGAACTCATTCCAACTGCCAAATTTTTAGTGGATAACAATATAAATCTGATGGGACATGTCGGACTATTGCCTCAGCGCGTCAAAGAAATTGGTGGCTATCGTTATCAAGGACGCGATCAAGATTCAGCTCAACAAATTTTGTCAACAGCTCTTGAGTTAGAAAAATGTGGGGTTTTTAGTATTGTAATTGAAGCCGTTCCCGCCCTTGTTGCTGAAAATATTACCAACAATTTATCAATTCCAACCATTGGAATAGGAGCCTCGCCAGCTTGTGATGGTCAAGTCTTGGTAATTGATGATTTGCTTGGTCTTAATCAAGAATTTAAGCCAAAATTTGTTACTCATTACGAAAATCTTGCGCAAAAAATTGATCTTGCCGTTGAAAGTTTTTGTCGCGATGTAAAAAATAAAAAATTTCCTACTAAAAATAATTTACTTTAAAACTCATCGGATCCTAATTTCATTGCTTGACACTTAGTTTGATCGTCCTTAACATGCGCGAACTTATTTGTAATTTAAGTTTGTTACAAACTACAGCCTCAATGACTCACTTAAAAATTTTTTAAGATTAAAACCTTCTTAAAAAACATAATTTTGGGCTCTCAACAAAGATTTAAATAAGATTCTAATTAAAAATTAAATTCACATTCAATGACACAAAGTAATTCTCAATTTCGTAATGTGGCGATTATTGCGCACGTTGACCACGGCAAAACAACTCTTATCGACGCAATGCTTCACCAAAGCGGAACTTTTCGTGCGAATCAACAAGTTGAAAATCGCGTGATGGATTCCAACGCCCTTGAAAAAGAACGTGGAATTACCATTCTCGCCAAATGTACTTCATTAATGTGGAAAGACCAAAAAATTAATGTTATCGATACTCCAGGCCACGCAGACTTCGGTGGAGAAGTTGAACGAGTTCTTTGCATGGCCGATAGCACGCTTCTTTTAGTTGATTCGGCTGAGGGAGTTATGCCTCAAACTAAATTTGTATTATCGAAAGCTTTGGCTCTTGGTTTAAAACCGATTGTCATCATTAACAAAATTGATCGTCAAGACGCAAGACCGGATGAAGTTTTAAACGAAATATTTGATTTATTTGTATCCTTAAATGCAAATGAGCAACAACTCGATTTCCCAGTTCTGTACGCGGTTGGCAGAGACGGTTGGTGCGTTCGCGACATGGATAAAGAAGAACGCAAAGACTTATCACCGCTTTTTGATTTAATTTTAGAACATGTTGAGCCACCAAAATTTGATATTGATGCCCCCTTTGCAATGCTTTCTACATTACTTGATCACAGCCCCTACTTTGGAAGAATGCTTACGGGTCGAATCTACTCAGGCAAAGCCAAAAACTTAATGAATTTTAAAGCCATAAATCTTAAGGGAGAGATTGTTGAACAGGGTCGCTTAACCAAGCTTCATGTATTTCGTGGCGTTGAAAAAGTTGCAGTTGAAGAAGCCATCGCAGGAGACATTGTTTCTATAGCAGGACTCGAAAAAGCCTCAGTTTCTGATACTTTATGCGAAATTGCAGTTGTTGAACCCATAAAATCAACTCCTATTGACCCTCCCACAATGGCCATCACCATCGGTGTCAACGATTCTCCTTTAGCTGGTACCGAAGGTTCCAAAGTTACTTCGCGCATGATTCGCGATCGATTATTTGCTGAAGCCGAAACTAACGTAGCAATAAAAGTCAAAGAATCTGATGCAAAAGATGCATTCGAAGTGGGTGGTCGCGGAGAACTTCAGCTCGGAGTTTTAATCGAAAACATGCGTCGCGAAGGTTTTGAACTTTCAGTTTCGCGTCCACGCGTATTATTTAAAAAAGATAAATCGGGTAATATTTTAGAACCAATCGAAGAGGTTGTAGTAGATGTCGATGATAATTTCAGCGGTGTAGTAGTCGAAAAACTCTCATCGCGCAAAGGCGAAATGATCGAAATGAAGCCCTCATCTGGCGGTAAAACTCGCGTGGTTTTTTACGTGCCATCGCGCGGTTTAATAGGATATCAAAGCGAATTCTTAACCGATACCAAGGGAACTGGAGTTCTTAATCGAATTTTTCACGAATATTCGCCATACAAAGGCGAAATGAAAAGTGTTAAAAATGGCGCCTTAATCGCCACCGATCCAGGCGAAGCTGTTGCCTATGCTCTTTGGAATTTGCAAGATCGCGGAGTCATGTTCGTTAAACCACAACAAAAAGTTTACACCGGAATGATTATTGGCGAGAATTCAAAGCAAGGTGATCTAGAGGTTAATGTTTTAAAAGGTAAACAACTCACCAATATCCGCGCATCTGGGGCTGATGAAGCAATTAGACTAACACCTCCGCGCATCTTAACTCTTGAGGATATGATTACTTATGTTGGCGATGATGAGTTGGTTGAAGTAACTCCAAAATCATTGAGACTTAGAAAAAAACTACTCGACCCAAATGATCGAAAAAGACAAAGTCGTAGTAAAGATGAAAAATTTGACTTTATTGAAGAATAATTTAGCCAATTTTTGCCAAAAATATTTTAAAAAATAAATAAATTTGAATAAATTCAGCAAAAGATCTTGTTAAAAAATTTTATAACAAAAAGCGCCTAGGCAAAAATTAAATCAACAATTTAAAATGAAATGCAAATTCAAAAACTCAAAACACTCATAGTTCATTATCTTCCAACCGGGACTAATTCAAACACCAAAAAACTTCTCGACATTTTTATATCTGAAATAAAAAATAAAGATATAACAGAAATTGAAAGCCTCGATCTACTAAAAACTTCGGTTCCTATTTTCAACGAAGAATCAATTTCTGCATATTATAAACGCAACTACCAAGGTTTAAAACTCAGCGAAACAGAAGCTAAACTTTTATCGCAAAATGATAATCTAATTAAACAATTTAAGTCAGCTTCAGTAATAGTTTTGGCTTGTCCAATGCATAACTTTGGTTACCCCGCATTAATGAAGGCTTATATTGATGCGGTAGTTTTTCATAATGAAACTTTTGCCTATAACCAAAAAATGATGCGGGGCAAAAGAATTTTAACAATTTATAGTTCTGGTGGTGTTTATTCTAATGAAAAATTTAGCTTCGAATATCCAAATTGGAATTCAATGTCGCTATTAGCAAAAGCTACTTTTAACTTTATGGGTTTTGATGAAGTTATAACTGTTGGTACTAGCTTAAGAGATGATGAGAATTATAAAAATAATTTACCCAAAATTTCATCTGAAATTAAGCAAATCGCTGACAATTGGTTTAATTAAATTTTATAAAAGTTAGTAACAGAATAAGAGTTATTTAGATTTTTTGCTCGACCCGCCATCTTTAAATATTTCTTGGATCAATCTTTCGAGCGCTTTTTTGATATAGTAACTTTTAGATCTCTCTTGGCTTTCACATAATTTAATCAATGATTTCTCAAGTTCTGCTGGAATTTGAGCGGAGATAGTAACTACTTTATTTTCTTTCATATTTATAAATAAATTTAGGTTAATACTTTTATCGATAAGTATTAGATTTTATTTTAAATTTTAATCACCCTTTTAATAAAAATATAAAATAAATTTTTTATTTGTGTTTCATAGTAAGAAAAATAACATCTATAATTATACAAAATCACAACTATCTTTAGACTTAGATAGTCTTGGTTTCAAAAGCTATCAAACTAACCAGATTTGGGGTTGGATTTATACAAAAGGCATAGATGATTTTGATAAAATTACCAATGTTTCAAAAACAAACATCGGTATTTTAAAAGATAATTTTATGTTTGAAAAATCAAATGTTTCGACTTCAAAAGAATCGTTTGATGGGACTTTAAAATTTTTAGTAAAATTTATTGATAACAAAGAAGTCGAGTCGGTCTTCATTCCAGAAACAAATCGCTCAACGCTTTGCATCTCGTCGCAAATTGGATGCACCCTATCTTGTAAATTTTGTCACACCGGAACTCAAACTTTAGTGCGCAACCTTGAACCTTACGAAATAGTTGCACAAATTTTGGTCGCTAAAAACTTAATAAATGATTGGGATCAAAAAAATCGTAAACTCACCAATCTAGTATTCATGGGAATGGGGGAGCCATTTTTTAATTACGATAATCTTGTCAAAGCGCTTGAAATTATTTGCGATCCCGATGGATTAAATTTCGCCAAAAAACGCATCACCATTTCGACATCCGGTTTAGTTCCGGAAATTTTGAAATGTTCAAAAGACCTTAAGACCAATTTGGCAATCTCCCTTCACGCCACAAACGATAAACTCCGCAATGAAATCATGGGAATTAACAAAAAATATCCGCTCCACGATTTATTCAGCGCGTGTCAAATTTATAATCGTGAAAATCCCGATCAAAAAATTACTTTTGAATACGTTATGCTTAATGGCGTAAACGATTCTAATGAAAACGCTTTTGAGCTAATTAAGCTCATCAAAAAATATAATTTGAATTGCAAAGTTAATTTGATTCCTTTCAACCCATGGGATGGTTGTAATTTTAAAAACTCATCGATTAATAATTTAAAACAATTTCAAGAAATTCTTAAAAAAAATAATCTAATTGCCACAATTCGTAAAACACGCGGAGATGATGTAATGGGCGCTTGCGGTCAATTAAAATCAGCTTCCGAACGCGAGAGAAAAAAACCAAACAAAACCAATCTTCAGTAGTCTAAATTTTTAGAATTTTACTATCGAAAAATACAAAATTGTTTGTTTAAATTTAAACTATCAAGGGCCTAGAAAGCCTCAAAATAAAACTTAAACATCTAAAGATACTTAATCCCAAAACTAACTAATTACGCAACATTTTTGCTTTGTATCAAACACTTCTCGCCCCCTTGTTTTGAAAATAATCTTTTATGATATCTATCACATTTTTACCAACAAAATGCGAGTCCAATCCATTTATTTTTCTTAAAAAACCCTCCATTACTTTTAGCCTTTTACTTGAATCAGAAACAACAGAGAAGTTTTGGTTTTTATCAGGTTGTTTTTTATCAAGAACAACAACTCCCCCTCCATCTTCGATTATCAGTTGATGCTCCGAGTCTGCATAGGATTTTTGTAAACTACTATTTAATCCAGCTTCCATTTTATCTCCTAATTTATCTCCTAATAAGTTCCAACCTCTTTGTTGCGGAAAAATATATCCATTTTTAGCCAGCTCTTCTGTGACTTCTCTGAGGGTGTTTTCTACTCTGAGGGTTTCTTCTATATTAGCACTTTGGTAAACGCTTACAGAAGTTTTGGGTTGAGTATCTGTTGGAGCAGATGGCGCTTTTGGATCGGATTTTGAAATATTTTTTTCGATATATGTGCAGGCTTGATCAATATAAGATTTATACAAAACCGGATCGATAACGCCTTCGTTCTTCTCAAGATTATTAGTCCATTTAGTTTCGCCATTTTCGGTTTTTTTACCCGCAATGCTAATTTGACCATCATCTAAAAAATAAAACTGATATGAATCAAATCTTGTACTAAGTCCTGAATTATCCCTTCTTAAGTCAAGAACGATACTCTTTTCACCACTTTTAGTTAATCCATATTCACCTATAACAATATCTTTTTCTTCGATGCTTTTTGATTTAAATTTCATCCATCTAGCCCCATCATTACCCTTTTGATAAGCTTCTGTAACAGGATTCCAATTAAATTTTTTGATTAAATCCTTTAATTTGTTTTTACTAACTTCAAGTTCAGCATTATTGATAGAGGCAATAGTAGTTGGTGATTGAGATGTAACTGGATTTAGTTCGAAATTTTGTGAACTATGATTATCGTTAACCTCAACAACAGATGAATTAGAATTGGTTTTAGGAATTGCTAATGATTTTAGATCATAAGATAATTCAACAAAATTCTGATTATAAGCCACATTAACATTCTGCGAAGATTTTCTACAATTTGTTGCGATCATTGCATCAACACTTCCATATTCACCTTCATTTCCAACCATTGCATGGGGATCGGCGCAATTTGTTAAAGCAACTTTATAGCCCGACTTAACTTCTAAAGCATCTCTTTTTCCAATAAAAACTTCTCCTATACCGATTTTCTGAGCATTGTCCTTTATACTTTTAGCCAGTAAATTATATCCAGGAATATGCTGATCAGCACTGAATGGTAACTCAAGAGCATCAAATTTTGGAGATTTACTAAAACTACTTTGGCCATTTTTAACACTTTGGCTAATTTCATCAAGAGCTTCAGCTATGCCCTCCAATCTAGCTTGACAAAATTTATCCTGTTTAATTGATTTATCACTGCCATTAATCACACCTTCGGCAAAAAATCCAAGACCAGCTTTATTGAATCTTAGGCAGTGCTTATCGTCAGATTTATCTTGACTAAAAGCATGATTTGCCGAAATAAAAGCTTGCTTGAATTCTTCTTTAAAACCCTTTCTTAATAAATCTAAATCGATGACACCTCGATCTCCATTCCATGTTACAGCTAATTTATTTTCCGAAGGTTTATCGGGACGATCTTCTTGGAATGTAACTCGGTACATATCCTTTTGGAATTTATTGTAAGATTGATCAGTTGCGTTTTCAGGATAAAAAAAGATACAACCCGTATTTCTTTTATCTCTTTGCCACTGAAAGCCCGACTGATCAACTAAAAAGAAATTATTACCACCGCCTTGAATTTGATTTATTGGCTCTCCACGTGGAAATCCTCCAAAATATTCAGCCTTAACCTCTGACTGATTAACAACTAATTTTTGCAAATGGCGAATACGACAAATTTTATCGTCACCCAGTAGCCCGCCATACAAATTAAAATTATAAGATCCAGTTGTATTGACAGATTCATTGCGAGCTAAAATCTGCAAATGTTTCGAATTAAATTTTAAATGATTTGAAGGAAAATTTTCTGTCTTATTTGTGTAAGGATTATGATATTCGGCACCCAAAATCTCCGAATCCTGAACAATTTTTTGAAATTCTTCAATGACTGCTTTTGAAACCAAAGTAAATAATGTAGAATTTTCTAGGCTATTTTGCTGAGATTCTAGCTGGAGGAATGATTTAGATTTTTTTATTTGGAAAGGCATATTTTAAATTGGTTTATTTTTTAACTAATAAATTTTTAAAAGATTAATGATTTATTTATTACTAATAAATAACACAATTTGTTAAACAATAATTTTATACTTCAAAAATTAAAAAAGTTTTTTA
>VGDJ01000017.1 GCA_016869775.1 Alphaproteobacteria bacterium | reverse complement strand
AAAAAAGATCATGCTGGAAATCAGTTTGAATCCTATCGCAGACTTGCAAAAGATTTTGATGTTGATCAAAAAAGTTATCGTCAATCGCGCCAAGAAGTGGAACAAATTGTTTTGAAAATTGACAGATTATCGCAAAAGAATCCCGAATCAGCTGGTGCAACAATCATAGAGAGCTTGAATACCAATGATAGAATACTTTTTCAAAAGTTGGTAAACGATAAAATTGATAAAATGGGTGAAAATATTATAGAAAATCGCAAAAATATTGATAAAGAGCAAAAAAATAAAGATAAGCAAATTTCTACAATAAATAAGAAAATCGAAAAATTATCCAAACAAAAAGATGCAAGCGGTGAAATATCACCAGAAAATATTGCCAAAATTGAAGAATTTAAAAAAGAAATTAAAGAAATCTCTGATAAATTTACTAACGAGACAAACGATAAAATCGAAAAAATTGTTAATAATAAAAAAGAGATTGAAGATCTAAAAAATAAAATTTTCAAAAATATTGATGAGATGAAATTGGATAGCGAAAGAACAAAATTCTCTTTTGAAGGTCATGAATTTAATATCAAAAAACACGCTTCAGCTCAAGATTCTGTTGAACAAAATAACGATATTGAAGATAAAAACAAAAAAGATGAAAAATTAGAAAAAAAGAAAATTAATGAATTTGCAAATGATTTTGTTAAGGCTTCTTTTGACTCAAAAAAATATATTGAAGAAACTTACAAAATTTAGATAATAGCGACAAAAAAGATAACTAATCAAATTTAAAAACGATTAGTTCCAGCTATTTGCGATAAAGCCTTGCTAACCAGCAATTGAATAGCTTGACAATGTATCTAAGATGTTTTTAAATTTGCCAAGTAAAAATGAACAAAATCAGCCTCAAAATTTTCAATAATTTTAAATTTAGCTACAAATCTGAAATGTTGATTTGATTAGTTGGTTTTGGTTGTTTTTGTTATGGCAGGCGTAGCTCAGTTGGTTAGAGCATCAGGTTGTGGTTCTGAGGGTCGCGGGTTCGAATCCCGTCGCTTGCCCCAAAAATTAAATTATCTAAATTACTTATTTTTCAACGATAATTTTCAACATAATTCTTCTCTAATTTTTCTCATGGATTTAATAATTTTAGCCATAATTACTGCTTATATTTTTTTTAGACTTAGTAAAAACCTTGGTAAAATTGACGAAGAGGAGAAACAAGAGATTCACAAAAAATTATTGGAGAGAAAAAGACAAATCGAAGAAATCCTCGATAGAGCTCAGAAATCGAGTGCATCAAACTCTCCAACTACAAATACAGAAAAAATCATTGGTTCAAAATCAACTAGCGATAGTAATATCGAAAAACTCGATGCTGTTAATCAACAAAACCTTAATAAAATATTCGATGCCTGTAATATTGATTATAATTTTTTCATCAATGGCGCTAAAATGGCGTTTGAAATGGTAATTAATTCATTTGCCAAAGATGATCTCGAAACACTTAAAATGTTATTATCTGATAAAATTTATCAAGGCTTTGAAATGGCCATTAAAAATCGCCAAAATCTTAATCATAAACTAAATACCAACCTAATTTCGGTTAATGGCGTAGAGATAGTTTCGGCTCTTCTGGTTGATAATTTTGCTTCGATTGTGGTCAAAATATCATCCAAACAAATCAACTATATCACCGATAAAGATCAAAATATAATCCAAGGCAAAAAAGAGGAAATTTCTGAAATTTTTGACATTTGGACATTTAAAAAAGATATCAACAACGCTAATCCAAATTGGTTAGTATCAGCAACTTCAAGTTAATCAAATATGAATTTATCAAATCAAAAAGCGCAATTAAAAGTCGGAGACAAAAATTACAAATATTTCTCGATTGTCGATATTTGCCAAGAATATGGTTTAAATATTGATAAACTGCCATTCAGTTTAAAAATTTTAATAGAAAATTTAGCGCGAACTTATTCTGATAAAGCAATGCTTCATAAGCATGTAAATGCTATCGTTAAGTCAGTTAAGGATCCAACTAATCGAATTGAAATTGCTTTTAGTCCAGCGCGAGTTTTGATGCAAGATTTTACTGGAGTGCCTGCGGTTGTTGATCTTGCGACTATGAGAGATGCGGTTAAAAAAATTGGCAAAGATCCTAAAAAAATCAATCCACTTGTTCCAGTTGATTTGGTGATCGATCATTCTGTTCAAGTAGATTTTTACGGCAATAAAAATGCTTATACCCAAAATGTTGAACTGGAATATGAGCGTAATAGAGAGCGCTATGAGTTTTTGAAATGGGCGCAAAAATCGTTCGATAATTTTCGTGTCGTGCCCCCCGGAACCGGAATATGTCATCAAGTTAACCTAGAAAATCTTGCTCAGGTTGTATGGACTAAAAAATCCGATGCTGACAATCTAGCTTACTTTGACACGGTTGTTGGAACTGATAGCCATACTACCATGATCAATGGTTTGGCAGTTCTGGGGTGGGGAGTTGGTGGAATCGAAGCCGAGGCAGCCATGCTTGGGCAACCAATTTCAATGCTTATCCCAGAAGTAATTGGTTTTAAATTGCGCGGTAAACTTTCTAAAGGTGTAACCGCTACGGATCTGGTTCTAACCATTACGCAAATACTCAGAAAAAAAGGTGTGGTCGGAAAATTTGTCGAATTTTTTGGCGATGGAATCGCGAGTCTATCTTTGGCGAATCGCGCCACAATTGCTAACATGGCCCCAGAATATGGCGCAACTTGTGGAATTTTTCCAATTGATAAAATTACATTAGATTATCTTCATTTAACTGGTAGAGACCAAGATAAAATTGATTTGGTTGAGGCTTATGCCAAGGTACAAAAAGTCTTTGTTGATAACTATAATTATGAAACTGAATTTAGCGATATAATTGAACTAAATCTTGCCGAAGTTGTTCCGAGTTTAGCAGGTCCAAAGAGGCCTCAAGATAAAGTTGTTCTCGAAAAAGTTAATGAATCATTTGAGAACTTACAAAAAGAATTAAAAATCGATAACAAAAAGCGCTATGAGATCGATTCTTTGGGTAATGATATTGGCGATGGGGATATTGTAATTGGAGCTATTACCTCATGTACCAATACCTCAAATCCATCGGTTTTAATTGGCGCTGGCTTATTGGCTAAAAAAGCAGTTGAGTTGGGGTTGAAAGTAAATCCTCGCGTTAAAACCTCTTTGGCTCCGGGATCGCAAGTTGTGTCAGATTATCTTGCAAAGTCGGGTTTGCAAACTTATTTAGATCAGCTCGGTTTCAATATTGTTGGCTATGGATGCACCACATGTATTGGTAATTCTGGGCCACTTAAAAACGAAATTGAAGAAACCATCAAAAGTAACAATCTAGTTGTTGCTTCAGTTTTATCGGGAAATCGCAATTTTGAGGGTAGAATTCATCCCATGGTTAAAGCAAATTATCTTGCTTCTCCGTTGTTAGTTGTTGCTTATTCTATTGCTGGAACGGTTAAAATAAATCTTGATAAAGACCCAATTGCAATCGACAAAAATGGTAATCAAGTTTATTTGAAAGATATTTGGCCTGACGAATCAGAAATCGAATCATTGGTAAACCGATATATCAGTCGCGAAGTATTTTCGCAAAAATACTCCAATTTATTTGCGGGTGATGAGATGTGGCAAAAAATTCAGGTTTCTAAATCCGATACCTATGATTGGAATCCTTCTAGCACCTATATTCGTTTACCCAACTATTTTGATAACTTAAAAAATATAAAAATCTCTCCAGTTCAAAATGCTAAAATTTTAGCTATCTTTGGCGATTCGATCACTACAGATCATATTTCTCCAGCGGGAAATATTTCGCCAACTTCTCCGGCTGGGTTTTATTTAAATCAAAATGGAGTGGCGAAAAAAGATTTTAATTCTTATGGTGCGCGCCGAGGCAATCACGAGGTTATGATCCGTGGCACTTTTGCAAACGTTCGTATTAAAAACGAAATGCTTGGAGGCCTCAAAGAAGGTGGTTTCACCAAAAATATTAATAACGAAATAGTTTCAATATATGAGGCTTCAGTTGCATATCAAAATCGTCATCCATTGATAATTTTTGCTGGAAAGGAATATGGTACCGGCTCATCTCGGGATTGGGCTGCAAAAGGTACTTTTTTACTTGGAGTTAAGGCGGTAATCGCCGAAAGTTTTGAAAGAATTCATCGTTCAAATCTAATTGGAATGGGGGTTTTACCACTAATATTTAAAGAGAATCAAAATCGCAAAACGCTTAATCTGACTGGTGACGAAACAATTGATATTATTGATATCAACGACCACATTATTCCTAAACAAAATACTCGTTGCGTTATTCGTAAAAGCGATGGTTCAAAAATCGAATTAGATTTAATCTGCGGTCTCGACACCGGTAATGAAGTTGAATATTTTAAAAGCGGTGGCATACTTCAGTTCGTTATCAATCAAATAATCAATTAAAATTATGCAAGTTAGAGTTTTAGGTTCAAACATGGAGGTGGGCGATTCGCTTACATCATATTCTCAAGATCATCTGGAAAAAATGGTTAAAAAATTTTTTGAAAAAGCTGTTAGCTCCGAAGTGCATTTCAAAAAAGAAGGTCATTTATTTAAAGTGCTTTTGATTATCAACGAGGGAGTCAAAAGGGGTATTTTTGTTAAATCTGATGGAGAGGCTGGAGATGTTTATGGGGCCTTCAATGAAGCTTCTAAAAAAGCTGAAAATCAGCTTCGTCGTTATCGTAATCGCATTAAAGATTATCGAGCGCAAGGTGGATTAAAAAATATTGAGCCAGATTTAAAAAATCTTGTTGCAACAAAATATGTTATGCCTCCATTGCCGTATAATGTTTTTAATGAAATGGAGAGCGATGATTTGAACGAAGTAAAGCCTAAAAATCATTCTGTTATAGCTGAAAAAACTACTGAAATAGAAACTCTTGACTTAGAAGAGGCCATCATGAAAATGGATCTTGCAAATCTACCCGCTCTTGTATTCATAAACAAAAAAAACGGTAAAATGAACGTTGTGTATCATCGAAAAGATGGTCTTATATCATTAATTGATCCACAATAGTTTGCATCAACATTAATTTAAAATTTAGTACCTAGGGGGTAAATTTAAGTGGAAGTCTTGGTTCAAGGTAAAAATGGAATAGAAATGGCGATTCGTGTGTTTAGAAAAAAAACACAAAAAGAAGGATTGGTCAAAGAATCTCGTCGAAGAAATGAGTTTGAAAAGCCATCAAAAAAAATTAAAAGAAAAAGAGACGAAAGCATTTCTCGAAAAAAGAAAGCCAGAAAAGGTGAAACAGTCTATTAACTAAGGCTCATAAGCTTTAAAAACCCCTTTATTTATCAAAATAAAGGGGTTTTTTTTGGCAAAATTTTCAATAATTTAATTTTTAAAATAACTATAAATAATAATTAAAAATGCTTTATGTTTAATAGTTTTTAAGAAAAATTAACAAATTATTACAATTATTTTTAAAATATTAAAAAAACTCTTTACTTAACTAAAATTATTATTTTAATTATTAAAAGTTAAATAATATATCAAAAACAATCTTAAAATAATCACAATAACTAGCTTAAAACTAGCCTAAAATTTAATAAATTTGTAATTAAAAACTCCAAAGGTGCATAGTTCTAAATGCTAAATTTATCTTCCCCTCATCTATTAATTGACCTCAAAAATCTTTCGCATTTCACAGATTTTTTTTATCAAAATCATCAGTTTTTTTTTATTAATCACCAAGAATTTTATCAATAAAATGATCAATATAACTTCTAAAGATAAATCAATTATTTTATTGATCACTTTATGTGGAATATTATTGTGGTTAATAGTTTCAGTTTTTTTTGTGATTTACGACAAAGTTAGTTTTAAAAACTCCGAAATTAACAAAATAAATATTATTGAAAAAAATCGCTGGCTTAATGTTGTTGAGCCATTGTCTTCAAAAGATTTAAGTGGAAAAATAACGATTTTGCACTTTTGGAGTTCATCTTGCGTCAGCTGTATCGAAGCGATAGATAAACTAAAAGAGCTCGATGTTAAATATCCCAATACTTTTGCTATTATTGGGGTTCACAATCCTTTATTTGAAAATGAAGAAAATTATCTCGCGGTCAAAAAAGCTGTGATCCGATTTGATATAAATTATCCAGTTATTAATGACTCGGATCGAAGTTTATCAAATAAGTTTGCGGTTCAAAAAACTCCAACTTTTATCATTTTTAGTCTTAGTGGCAAAGTACATGCAAAGTTAGAAGGAATTGATAAAATCGAAAGTGTCATCAATCAAGCTACTAAGTTATATTACAAAAATAAATTCTCGATTAATCACAACAAAATTCCGATTGTTCTTGAAAGGGACGTTAATATTTCCAATATACTTTCAAACCCAACTAAAATCATTTATGTTTCAAAATTTTTTCATAAAAATCGTGAAATTCCGGCAATCATAATTGCCAATTCGGGGCAAAATTCGATTATTATCACCAACATTAACGGCGAAATAATTGCCAAAATCGGAAGCGGAGTTAGCGGTTTTAGCGATGGTAATTTAAATAATGCACAGTTTCGTAGCCCTCAATCGATTGCATATAGTGATAAAAAAATCTTTGTTGCCGACACTGGAAATAATTCTCTTCGACTAATTGACTTTGAAAATAATACTGTAAAAACTCTAATTGGTTCGGGCATGCAGGGCGAAATTATAACTTCAAAAAAAATTAATCTAAATGATGATAAAATTGATTTATTTGCTCCCACCGATATTGAGTTTTTCCCTGACAAATCAACGCTAATAATCAGTAATTCCGGTACTAATCAAATTTTAGCTTATAATCCCAAAGACAACCAACTATTGATTTTGGCTGGAAATGGCGAAATTGGTGAACAAGATGGGGTCTATCCAGATAATTCTTTAGCCCAAACCTCTGATATGGCGGTTTGTGGAGATAAGCTTTATCTTCTCGATGCTTTAACTTCTAATCTCAGAGTTATTGATAAAGATGGGTCTTTACAAACCCTTTATAAATCAAAAGATGAAATAAATTCGCGTATAAAATTACAAAATCCTCGCGGTCTTGTTGTTGACGATACCGGTGCATATATTTCTGATAGCCTTAACCATGCTATTAAGAAATTTGATTTTAATACCAAGCAATTATCAACAATAGTAGGTGGTCCTAGAGGTGAAGAAGTCGGAACCAATACTTCTTTTGATGAACCAAACGGCCTATTTTCGATAATTGATAAATTTTACATAGCCGATTCAAACAACAATCGCATTTTAGAGGTCAATAGGGCAAGCGGATCTTCGGAGTTGCTGGATATTATGCCTCAACAAAAATTATCCAAAGAAGCTTTTCTTGAATATTTGCCCAATCTTCAAAAATCTCCTGATATAGAGCTAAAAGCTCTTTCTGATATTATTTTTACCATAAAAATTAAAGACGGTTGGAAAATAAATCCGCATGGTCCAAGTTTTATGAATTTACTCGAACTTAATGATGAGAATTCAGCAACTCTTGTTTATTCTTTTGATTGGAATGAAATTATTTCTAATAAAATTAATTTTCCTAAACTCAAAGATGAGCACCAATATTTGCTTCAAGGTAAAATTTATTTTTGTCGAAATAGTACCAATGCTCTTTGTTATATTAAAAGTTATGAACAAAAAATTATTGCAAAACAAAACTCCGACATCTCAGAAATATCGATTGAAATAGCAAAATAATTTTCTCAAAAAAAGACCTTCTTTTTTAAGTTTCAATTAACTACACTTTCATAAGTAAAACTCGATTCAAGCATATCGAAGATTCAAGCAATAAAATTCACAAATTTAATAAAATATAATTTTAGAAATTTTCTTAAAATTATGATTTTTAACGCTGATTTTTGCTGTGTTTAATATTAAGTTTAGATTTTTTAATTTCGATTATTCATCGAATTATTATCACCAAATTTACCGTTAAAAATGTCAAATAAAAAAGAAAACGCTCTTGAAGAAGTTGTCCAAAATCAAGGCCAAGAATACGTTGCCGATTCAATAAAAGTTTTAAAGGGCCTAGAAGCTGTTCGTAAGCGTCCCGGAATGTATATCGGCGATACTGATGATGGAAGTGGTTTACATCACATGGTTTATGAGGTGGTTGATAACGCTATTGACGAAGCTTTGGCTGGTCACTGCGATGAAGTTTTGGTAGCTCTAAATGCTGACGGTTCGGTCACTGTTCGTGATAATGGTCGTGGAATTCCGGTTGATATTCATAAAGAAGAAGGTGTTTCGGCGGCTGAAGTTATCATGACTCAATTGCATGCTGGAGGTAAATTCGATCAAAATTCTTACAAAGTTTCGGGAGGATTGCATGGTGTAGGTGTTTCGGTAGTTAACGCTCTGTCAGATTGGCTTGAGCTAAATATTTGGCGCGATGGTAAAGAATATTATATGCGCTTCATCCACGGCGAAGCTGAGGCGCCACTTAAAATAATTGGAGATGCTAAAGGTAAAAAAGGTACTCAAGTTAAATTTCACCCCTCAAACCAAACTTTTAATAATGTTTTAGAATTTAACTATTCAACACTTGAACAAAGACTGCGCGAATTATCATTCTTGAATTCCGGTGTCAAAATTGTCTTGCAAGACCTCAGAAATGACGACCCAAAAGAAGTAATTTTATTGTATGAAGGTGGAGTTGAGGCCTATGTTAAATTTCTTGATAAGAGCAAAAATGCTTTGCATCAAACAATTACCGTTAATGGTTCCGATAAAACAAGTGGCATATCGATGGAACTTTCGATGCAGTGGAACGATAGTTACCACGAAAATGTTTTGTGTTTTACCAACAATATTCGTCAAAGAGACGGCGGAACTCACCTCGCTGGGATGAAGGCAGCTCTTACCAGAACCATCAACAATTATGCCTCCGACAATAAACTCTTTAAAAAAGATAAAATTGTTTTAAGTGGTGATGATGTGCGCGAGGGTTTAACGGCAGTTCTCTCAGTTAAAGTTCCTGATCCAAAATTTTCGTCACAAACCAAAGATAAATTAGTCTCATCTGAAGTCAGAACTCATGTCGAAGCTTGGGCTAACGATAAACTCGCTCAATGGTTTGAAGAAAGACCTTCCGATGCTCGTGCCATTGTTGGTAAAGCGGTTGAAGCTGCTCAGGCTCGTGAGGCGGCGCGAAAAGCTCGTGAGTTAACGCGCAGAAAATCAGCACTCGAAGTTTCAAGTTTGCCCGGAAAACTCGCTGATTGCCAAGAAAAAGATCCAGCTTTAAGTGAAATTTTTATTGTCGAGGGAAATTCGGCCGGAGGTTCAGCCAAATCTGGTCGCAATCGAAAATTCCAAGCTATTTTGCCAATTCGTGGTAAAATTTTGAATGTTGAAAGAGCTAGATTTGACAAAATGCTATCATCGGCCGAAATAGGCACAGTAATCACCGCGCTTGGAACCGGAATTGGCAATGAAGATTTTGACCCCACCAAAATTCGCTACCATAAAATTATTATCATGGCTGACGCCGATGTCGATGGCTCGCATATTAGAACATTGTTACTTACCTTCTTTTTTAGACACATGCCAAAACTAATTGAGTATGGTTATTTATACATTGCTCAACCCCCTCTTTACAAAATCAAAAAAGGTTCGAGTGAAGTATATGTCAAAAATGAGCAAGCGCTTCAAAATTATATTGTTCAAAATGCAACCAATAATTCTATCTTAAAATCAAAAGCTGGAGATAGGGCAGGCGCCGATTTGCAAGATTTTATAGTTAAACTTACAAAATTTTCGCACTTAATTTCGTCTTTATCGCGAGTTATTTCTGCTGACATTGCCGAAAATCTCGCATTGGCTGGCGCATTTGATAAATTGTGGGTCTCGGATGCTAAAAAAACTTCGGCTTTGATCAAAAAAATTGAAAAAAGATTTGCAGAAAATTGCGATGAGCAAACAGCTTGGGAGTGTAAAATTAATCAAGAAAATGATATCGAATTAATGCGTCAAACTCGAGGCGTTAATTCAACTTTTGTTGTTAAAAATTCACATTTGGATTTGCCAGAAATTGCAGTTATTAGCCAAATTATCGATCAAATTAACGACGATTTTTCAGGTTCATTAAAATTTATTCGTGGTGATGAAGAAAAATCTTCAAATCGCCCAATTGAATTACTTAATTTTATTTTAGAAGCTGGTAAAAAAGGCGTATCGATTCAACGCTTTAAAGGATTAGGAGAGATGAACGCCGAACAACTTTGGGAGACTACTCTTGATCCAGCTAATCGCACACTTTTACAAGTTAAAATTGATCAATTCGATGAAGCTGATCAAACATTTTCGGTTTTGATGGGAAATGTTGTTGAGCCTCGACGCGATTTTATCCAAGAAAACGCTTTGAAGGTAGTAAACTTAGACGTATAAGGCTTTAAGCTAGTTTTTAGATTAAACAATTTGTTTTGCCAGATTATCTATCAAAATTCAATACACTTATTTGTAAAACGAGTAATCTGTGTAGCCTTTTTCAGCTCCGCCATAAAAAGTTGTGCGATCATATTTTGCAAGCTCAACGCCGTTTTTTAATCTATCAACTAAATCAGGATTAGAAATAAAGTATCGACCAAAAGCAACTGCATCGGCCTTGTCATTTGCGATAGTTTCGAGTGCATTTTTAGCATTATAGCCTCCAGCCGAAATCAGAAATCCACCATATTTTTTTCTAAAAATCTCACTCGTATTCGGAGCATTTGAAATTTGATTATCACTTCCTCCCGCTGAAGATGCTCTAGGTTCAATTAAATCAACAAAAGCAATATTTCTATTATTGAGTTCGCTTAAAATATAAGAAAATAATTTAATTGGGTCGGAATCATTCATGTCATTAAAAGTTCCAAACGGTGATAAACGCACGCCAACTCGACCTTTACCAATAATTTTGATAATTTCATCGAGAACTTCAAATAAAAATCTGGAGCGATTTTCAACACTTCCACCATAAATATCTTGACGATAATTAGAGCCGTCTTGCAAAAATTGATCAACCAAATATCCGTTTGCGCCGTGGAGCTCAACGCCATCAAAGCCAGCCTTTATAGCATTTTGAGTGGCAATTTTATAGTCGTTAACAATAGATTTTATTTCTTCGATTGTTAAGGCATGAGGTGTTTCAATTGCAACAGGTTGCCAATTGCTATCAAAGGTACCAGAATTTTTGGCTAAAATTGCCGAAGGTGCAACGGGAAGTTTATTATCGATTTGCAAGGATTTATGAGAAATTCTGCCAACATGCCAAAGTTGTAAAAAATTTTTCCATCGGCTTTGTGAACCGCATTTGTAACTAACTTCCAACCCTCAATTTGTTGATCTGAATAAATACCCGGAGTGGCCGGATAACCTTTGCCTTGCGGAGAAATTTGTGTGGCTTCGGAAATAATTAGGCCAGTTGAGGCTCGTTGAGAATAATATAAAGTATTGAGTTGATAAGGAATATCGCCAGGTTGAAGAGAGCGAATTATGGCAGGGGGGGCATAACTATGCGATTATTAATGCTTAAATCACCAATTTTAATTTGGTCAAAGAGACATGGTCATAAATTTCTGAAATTGGAATTAAAATTATTCAACTATAATGCATTCCGAGCGAGATTTTTGTGATTGCGAAATAAATTCAGAGCAAAATTCTTCGGCATCAACTTGATTATAAAAATCACCAATTTGAAGTCGATAAAACATTCCTCTTTTTCCTAAATCCGCTTGTTCAATGTAATATTTGGTTCGGCTAAAAATAGTGGGATATAGGCGATTAAGTTTTTTAAAATATTCTTCACAACTTTCTTTTGAAGACATTGCGGATATTTGTACGCGAATTGAACTGCGCTTTTTTGGAATTGGTTTGGGTTGCGATTTTTTATCAATTTCAGTTGATGATTCATTGGTTTTTATAGCTTCTTTGATGGGTTGTGAATTGTTTTTTTCACTCAAATTTTTATCAGAATTTTGTGATGCTTCTACAGAATTTTCATCAAAATCAGTTGAATTTTGCTCAGATTTTTGGTTATTTTTGTCAAAATCACGTGGAGGAAAGGCTGGCTCAGAATTTTTGTTAATTTTTATATCCTCTCGAATTATATCTCTACGATTGCCAAAAATATCATCATAAATTGATCGGTTTACAACTCTTTCGGAATTTTTGTCATTATAATCGCTTTCTTCATAAATCTTAATTGGTTCGCTTGGACCCTTGATGGTTTCAACTTCTTTATTGTCGTGATTGATGAAATTATAGGCTTTTAGGGATATAAAAATAAAAGCCGATATAGAAAATAATGTCGCAGAAAAAAGAAAAACTTTTTTAGCATCAAAGAAATTCGTTTTAGATTCATTATTTTTTTTGTAGCCAAAATCTTCCATTATGAAATTTAATTAATGCATTTCTTCGAGGGCCTTGATATTAAATATTTCAAGGCATTGTGAAATAATTTTTCTAACTGCAAGAACTATATAGATTCGAGCTAAAGTTGTGGTTTCATCATTTTTTAAAATAAACTTCAATTGCGTATTTTCAGAACCTTTGTTCCACAGAGCATGGAATTCGGAGCTTAATTCTTGAAGATAAAATGCTAAACGATGAGGTTCAAAATTTGCAACTGCCATCTCGATTGAACGAGGATAACTAGCAAGTTTTTTAAGAATATTAATTTCACTTTCATCACGGAGATTATTAACAAAATTAAAATTAGCAATTTTTTTAGTTTTACTATTAGCATCAAAAATTTTTTCATAAATTTTCGGGCACTCATTTGCCAAATTGCGAATTATTGAGCAACATCTGGTATGAGCGTATTGAACATAAAAAATGGGGTTATCTTTGGATTGTTCAATCACTTTATCGAGATCAAAATCAAATGGAGCATCATTTTTACGTGTAAGCATAATAAAGCGTAAAACATCAGATCCGACCTCATCAATAACTTGTTTAGCGGTAATAAAATTGCCGGCCCTTTTTGACATTTTTAGCGGTTCGCCATTTTTTACAAATTTTACCATTTGGCATAAAATTATTTTTAGCTGAGCTTGGTTTTTTGTAATTGCATTAGTAGCTGATGTAAGTCTTTTTACATAACCAGCATGATCAAAACCAAGGGGCATAATAAAAATTTTTGCGCCTCTTTCGAATTTGCTGTTTATATAAGCCAAATCAGCGCCGAAATAAGTTGGAGAGCCGTCAGCTTTTTTAACAACTCGATCTTGATCATCACCAAATTTGCTGGAACGAAATAGAGTTTGTTCTTGATCATCATAACCCTCGGGAAGGGCACCGACGCCTTTTTCAGTTTTGGGGGCTTCGAGTTTGCCAATATAGATAAGATCTTGATGTTTTAATAATTCAATTGTTTCATCAATCTTATGAGTATCATGAAGATTTTTTTTCTCTGAGAAATAGCTATCATGAACAATTCCAAGTGATGCTAGGTCGTTTTTGATTAATTCAAGCATTTCATTAATTACAAAATCACGAATTTTGGGGAGATATTGTTGAGGATCTTGATTTAACAAATCATCACTAAATTTATTTTTTAATTTTTGTCCAATTTCAATCAAATATTCTCCGGGATAAAGTCCTTCAGGTATTTCTGAATTTTGTCCGAAAGCTTGAAGATAGCGATAATAAGCTGATTTAAGAAGCGTGTTAATTTGGACTCCGGCATCATTAATGTAATATTCTTTTAGGACATCAAAACCAACTTTTTGCAATAATTTTGCTAAAACATCGCCGTAAATTGCACCTCTTGTATGACCTATATGAATTGGTCCGGTAGGATTTGGTGATGCATATTCAAGATTAACTTTGGTATTTTTTCCAATATTAGGATATGTTAATGATTCAAAAGTGTTAATTGTTTTTAATACCTCATAATAAATATTATTATGCAAAAAAATGTTAATAAATCCAGCTCCAGCAATTTCAATTTTTTTTACTTCAGGATGATTAAATTTTGTAATAATTTTTTGCGCTAAATCACGCGGATTTGATTGAAATTTTTTACAAAAAACCATGGCAATATTGCAGGCTAAATCACCATGAGATGGGTCTTTTGTAGGTTCAACTGTAAAATTATCAAGTTCTAATTCTTCATGTAAAAACCGATTATTAATTTTTTGTTGTTGATAAATTTCTTTGATAATTTTTGAGAATTCTTCGCGAAAGATTTGGTAAATATTTAACATTTTGCAATTAATATTTTGTTATTTAGAATCGAGCGAATTTATCAACAAATAATTTAAATTAAAATCACATTTATGGAAACTAATTACAATAGTACTCCCTATTTGATAAAACGAATTTCTCTTGAAACCATTAAGCCTCACTGGAAAATGCTTACAGTTTCAATTATATTGATGCTTGTGATTGCTGGCACGACTTCTTTTCATGCATGGTTAATAAAGCCAGCCCTAGATTCGGTTTTTGTTGAAAAAGATTACCACGCACTTATTTATATTCCGATTGTGGTGTTGATAGTTACAGCAATTAAGGGCTTTGCCACTTATTTTCAATTATTATCGATGAATTACATCAACCTAAGAATTACTTCTGATCTTAGAATTAAACTTTATCGCCATTTTATTACCTCAGATATTTCTAAACTTCACAGCAAATCGTCGGGAGACATGATTGCTAGTATTATAAATGAAATTAGTGCGGTAGTTAACTTAATTTCAATTTCGTTAAATGGCTTTGTTAAACAATTTTTTACTCTTTTTGCTCTTATTGTTGTGATGTTTAATCAAAGTCTTGAGTTATCCCTTGTTGCTTTTATCGGATTTCCATTGGCAGTTTATCCGATCTATAAATTGGGTAGAAAGTTGCGTAATTTATCATTTAAAAATCAGGAGATGGCTTCAAAGTTTAATTCGCAAATGAGTGATACTCTTCAATATTCTAAATTGGTTAAAGCTTATCATTGCGAAGAATTTGAAATTAGTCGCATGTCGCAAATTATTGAATCAATCTATAAAGTTGGTAAAAAAATATCTCGTATTTCGCTAGTTTCTTCGCCTTTCATGGAGAGTTTGGCAGGTTTTGGAGTCGCTGCCGTTATTTGGTACGGGGGTCATCAAGTTATTTCAGGAAAAACTACTCCCGGAGCTTTTTTCTCTTTTTTTACCGCAATGATGATGGCTTATCGCCCTCTAAAATCACTTTCAGGAATGAATTCAAGTGTTCAGATGGGTTTAGCATCTGCAACTAGGCTATTCTCCCTGCTTGATGAAAAGCCAA
>VGDJ01000016.1 GCA_016869775.1 Alphaproteobacteria bacterium | reverse complement strand
AAAAATGCGCTAATATTACAGCATTTCTTTGTTTTTTAAGTTGCAAAATCTGCTGTTCTAAAGATGGTAAAGTTTTAGTCATGATTTAGTTGAGTCCAGTTATTTTGTATACATCTTGCCTAGTTTTTGAAGCGACATCTTTGGCGTATAGCTTTCCATCTTCGATAATCTTAACAAGATAGCTTTTCTCTTTGAGTAGATTATGAATTTTTATAGAAATTGGCTCTAACTCAGCAATTATAACCTCCGCCAAATCTTGTTTAAATTTACCAAAACCAGAATTTTCATATTCTTCGGCGATTTTGAGTGGAGATTTATTGGCAAAACTCGCAAAAATATTGAGTAAATTATAAATTTCTGGGCGCGATTCGTCATAATAAATTCGGGCCTCGGAATCGGTTTTAGATTTTTTAATTTTCTTTAAAATTTCGTCAGCAGAATCGTCGAGATTGATTCGAGAAATTAATGATTGATCAGACTTACTCATTTTTTTGGTGCCATCTTGAAGAGACATAATGCGCTTGGTTTGTTTGATGATAAGTGGCTCAGGAAGTTTAAAATATTCGACATTAAATTGACGATTGAAGGCACCAGCAATGTCACGAGTGAGTTCTAGATGTTGCTTTTGATCTTCACCGACAGGAACAAAATCAGTTTTATAAAGCAATATATCGGAAGCCATCAATACTGGATAAGAATAAAGGCCAAGATTAGCATTTTTATTGCTACCCTCACCTTCTTTATCGCCATGTCCAAATAAAACACCACCAACATCAGCGCTCGATATTAGATCGGCTTTATCTTTAAATTGAGTCATGCGACTAAGCCAACCAAGAGGCGTGAGAGTTCCCAGAACCCAAGCCAATTCAAGATGCTCCGGCACATCACTTTGAATAAAAATTTTAGATTTTTTTAAGTCTAGGCCACAAGCAATATAGGTGGCTAAAGTTTTTAAAATATTATTTTTAAGTTCATCCGGATTTTGTTTGAGAGTAATGGCGTGCAAATTCATAACTCCAAACAAGCATTCATTATCGTTTTGGAGTGGGAGCCAATTTTTGATGGCCCCGAGATAATTTCCGATGTGGATATTGCCGGTTGGCTGTATTCCAGAAAAAACTTTTTTCAATTTAAAAATCTTTAAAGTTGCAAATGAACCCCGTCATTTTAAAATTAAAAACTTGTAAGGCAAGCGGTTGGTCGCTGATTTTAGTTTTTTTAAAACTTGAAAATTAGAGGAAAGTCCGGACTCCAAAAAAGCACAATACCAGTTAACGACTGGCGAGTTAATTAGAGCAATTTAATATACTTAGGGAAAGTGTCACAGAGAAGATACTGCCTTAAACCCTTATCGGATTTAGTTTATTTGATTTATTCAAAATTTATCAAATAAAGGGCGAGAGTGAAAATGTGAGGTAAGAGCTCACACTCTTTCATGGTAACATGGATTTGGAAAAACCCTATTGGGAGCAAGACCAAATAGAAATGGCGCGTATTTATACAGATAAGCTTTTTTATTGCCATTTGGGTAGGTTGCTTGAGGTTGTTAGCAATAACAATCCTAGATGAATGACTAACAATTGAGAAATCAATTACAGAATCCGGCTTATAGCTTGCTTTACATTAACTTAAAAAAAATTTCATGAAAACTAATCAGATCCGCCAAAGTTTTTTAGATTATTTTGCTAAAAACGGACATCAAATTTTGCCCTCAAGTCCACTTATTCCTCATAACGATCCCAGTTTAATGTTTTCCAATGCTGGCATGAATCAGTTCAAAAATTATTTTATTGGAGTCGAAGAGCCAAAATTCAAAAGAGTCGCCACTTCCCAAAAATGCGTGCGCGCCGGCGGAAAACATAACGACCTCGATAATGTTGGATTTACCGCTCGTCACCATACTTTTTTTGAGATGCTCGGCAATTTTTCATTTGGCGATTATTTTAAGGAAGAGGCAATTTTTTATGCATGGGAATTTTTAAATAAAGAACTCAAACTGAACAAAGACAAACTTCTGGTTACAGTTTATCATAATGACGATGAAGCCAAAAATTTATGGCAAAAAATCGCTGGCTTTGGCGACGAAAAAATTATCCGAATCGCCACCGACGATAATTTTTGGTCAATGGGCGAAACTGGGCCTTGCGGACCATGTTCAGAAATTTTTTACGATCATGGTGACAAAATTTTTGGCGGACCTCCCGGATCTAAAAACCAAGACGGTGATCGTTTTATTGAGATTTGGAATTTGGTTTTTATGCAATTTGACAAAGGCAAAGATGGATCCATGAGGCCTTTACCGAAGCCGTGCATCGACACTGGAATGGGGCTTGAAAGAATTGCTTCGGTTATGCAAGAAAAACATGACAATTATGAGATCGATTTATTTAGAAAAATCATCGACAAAGTCGAATCCACCATCTCAAAATAACCCACAAATAAACTAAAAATATAAAATATTGGGGCAAGATTGATACTGAATGGCACTTGGAAAAGTTTGTTAAAACAAAGAATGTTGAAACGCAATTAGCAATAAATTAAATGGTTATAAATTCTAACTTTATCGATCGCAACTGACAACTTTGCGCCATGCGCGCCTCTTGAGACAAAGTTTCTGCACCATTATTTACTGGAGTAACGCTTGGCGCTCGAATTGGAGCCCTAAACTCAGACAAATCTTTGATCGCATAATTTTCAAAAAACTTCCTCAAATCATACCCGCTATTTATCAAATCCAAATCAGAAATAAAAATTTCAACTTCTTTTCCTTGTCGATCTTGATCTAATTTTTTGATTGGGAGTGCAACCTTTTTATAAAAATCTGATAAATGATCGAATCTTTCTCCTTTGTTATTGGAACTTGGATCAAAAAAATTGACGCATTTTAATATTTTTTTGCCTCGTCATCCGACATAAAAATCGATATTTTTTGATATTCATTTAATTTTTCGGGCAAGCCATCTTTTCTCCGCCCTTCACTATCTATTCCAAAGTTAAAAATTGGATTAAGACACAAAGCTTTATTTTCTGTGCTAATCAACTCCTTTTCATCTTTGTGTTCGGGATTTTCCAAGCTAGGCACTTTTTCTCTTTTTTTTGGAGCTTTAATAAAATCAGTATCTGAAATTTTCATTAATTCCAAGCCAGATCACCCAACTCAATTTGTTGGTTCTTTTTGTTCCTCAATACCTTTTATATAACCCAAAAGATTAGCCTATTTGCCAAATCTAATTCGCTATCGGAAAATTCTGATTTAACTGCCTGAAGAGAATATTTTATCAATTCTTTTGGTTTTTTTGGCAAATTTTGGAGGGGATATTTTTCACTGCTTTCAAGATCAATTTCACTTCGCAAAGACTGAGGCAATTCCCTTTTTTGATTAATTAACTTCTTTGCAATAAGCACTTTTTTGTTGATCTAGACTTAAATTTTGTTTTTTAATTCTTGATTTTCGCTTGGCAACTCTATTTGTATATTATCCAGCATATATTCCCAACCATAATTAACCTAAATCTATATGTTTTGGAAACAGCAATTTGTCAGACAAGATAAGTATGACGTTATTATTTTTCATATTATTTTTTCAAATTTTTAAAAATTATTTCGGAATAAATTTGAGAGGTAAAGGCAACAAAAAACCCCCTTAAATATTTTTATTTTAAGGGGGTTTTAGAAAGAAAATTATAGCTATTAACTACATATTTTCAGAAATGTACTTTACTGCATTTCCAACAGTAACAATTTTTTCGGCAGCTTCATCAGGAATTTCAATTCCAAACTCTTCTTCAAAAGCCATAACAAGCTCAACCTGATCAAGGCTGTCAGCACCTAGATCATCAATAAAATTTGCAGATTCGACCACTTTAGATTCTTCGGCACCCAAGTGCTTTATAATAATTTTTTTAACTCTTTCTAAAATCTCGTTGTTGTTAGTCATATAAATAACAGATTGGTTAATAATAAGATAATTAATTTTTAATATTTTAACCTAAAATAGGCTAGAGTTCTAAAGCTAATTATCCAAAATTAAATAGCAAACTAAAAATTTGATTTACATTTAATTTTTTAATAAAAATAAAACTACAACAAGCCATTGATTTAGCTCATTATAGCCATGATTTTATTTTCTAATATTTTGCTTTTTATATCACTATAAAATGGCAAAAAATTTAAAAATTTATCAATTAATCGATGATCTTTTTTAAGAACTTCAACTTCTTTGAGTGGAGTTTTATTGGTATCAATTTTAAAAAGTAATAGCAATTTCTCGACATCATTAATTCCACCAACTAAATCAATCAAACCAAGATTTAAGGCCTGCCTTCCGGTAAAAACTCTACCATCAAAAATAATAGGATAGTTTTTTGGATTAATCTTACTTCCCCTTCTCTCTTTTACTAGTTCCACAAAAAAATTATAAGAATCAGCAATTGATTCTTTAATAACTTTTTCAACAGCGGGATTTGATTTTTCAAACATCGATGGGCTTCCTTTGAGAGGAGATGATTTATATGTGTTAAATTTAACGCCAACTTTGCTAGCTAAATCAGAAATTTCAGGAGATTCCATTAATACCCCAACTGAGCCAGTTAAAGTTCCATTATGAGCAATTATATAATCTGAAGCTAATGAAGCCATATAAGCCCCCGAAGCACCAACAGAATCGATAAGGACAATTAGAGGTTTATGTTTTTTAATATCGAGTAACTCACGAAACAAAATTTCGCTTCCAACTATCGTTCCACCTGGACTATTAAAGCGCACCAAAACAGCTTTTACTGATGATTGTTTGGTAATCTCTTTGAGAATTTTGCTACGATTATCATCTTCGGCAATTACGCCATCAATTTTAACAACCGCTACAAAATCACCTTCGATAACATTAGAATTAATTCCAAAAACTAATTTAAAAATTAAAATGGCGGAGAATATCGCAGTTAAAATTGCGATATTTTTCCACTTCTGAGCTTTTTTTTTGAGATAAATTAACGCCCCAATATTATCAGAAAAATTCATACCGAAAAATTACGAAGTTTTGTCTTTTAGAGATTCTAAAACATCGCCAGCAATACTTCCAATGGTGGCTCCACTATTTGACTCAGAATAAAAATGTGACTCTCTTTCTTCATTTTCTAGATCTTTAATGGAAAGAAGAAGTTTGCCACTAATTTTGTTAAACATTGTGATTTTAGCCTCGATTCTGTCACCAACCTCATACTTTTCAGTCTTTTGATTTTGTTTATTATTGGAAAGATCAAGTCTTTTAATTATGGCTTTAAGGCCCGAATCAAGCTCAACTTCTAAGAAATCTTTTTTAACTGCAATCACCAAGCAGGAGACAATTGAATCTTCGATAATTTTATCAAGCTCAGCTTGGAAATTAGGATTATCCAATTGACGAATACCAAGAGAAATTCTTTCTTTTTCGTAGTTGCTACCCAAAACCATAACCTTTATTTTGTCACCAGCTTTGAATTTTTTCTGAACTTCTTCGGTTAAACCCTGCTCAGAAATATCTGAAACATGAACAAGTCCATCAACACCACTATCAAATCCTATAAACAAACCAAATTCGGTGAAATTTTTGACAACACCTTCGACAATATCACCAACTTTGTGCTTATCTGAAAATGATTGCCAAGGATTTTGCTCGCATTGCTTCATTCCAAGAGAAATGCGATGATTTTGTGAGTTTATATCAAGAACCATAACTTCGACTTCTTGACCAGCATTAATAAATTTATTTGGGGTTGAATTATTTTTTAACCAACTCATTTCTGATACGTGCACCAAACCTTCAATTCCTTGCTCAATTTCAACAAACGCACCATAGCTAGTTATGTTCGTAACTTTGCCTTTTAGTGTGGCTCCAACTGGATATCTTTGCGAAATTGATTCCCATGGGTTTTGTTGAAGTTGTTTCATACCTAGTGAAACTCTTTTGGTAGCCTCATCATATTTAATGACCTGAACTTTAACTTCTTGACCAACTTTCAATACTTCAGAAGGATGCTTGATTCTGCACCAAGAAATATCTGTAAGGTGTAAAAGACCATCGAAACTTCCAAAATCAATGAAAGCACCGTAATCAGTGATATTCTTAACAATTCCATCAAGAGCATCGCCAACTTTTATGGTCGATAAAACTTTATCTTTTTCAATGTTGCGCTGACTTTCTAGGACTGCCCTACGAGAAACCACGATATTTCCACGAACTTCATCAATTTTCAAAACTTGAAGTTTCTCTATTTTATTAATTAAAAAATTATCGTCGGTAAGAAGAACAGTATCGAATTGACTTCTAGGTAAAAAACAAATGATTCCATTAACATCGGCAGCATATCCCCCTTTAACACGACCAATGATTTTACCATCAATAATGGTTTTGTCTTCAAGACAATTTTTTAGATAATTCCAATTAATGAGGCGTCGAGCATTTTCACGACTGATTATTAGTTCACCTCTTTTGTTTTCAAGCCTTTCAAGAAAAACATCAACAACGTCACCTTCTTCAATTTCACCATCTCTTCTGAATTCAGCAATATCAATAAAGCCAACTGATTTAGCTCCAATATCAACCGCAACACCTTTATCTGAAATGCCCACTACAACTCCCTTTACAACCGTTCCTTCAGCTAATTGCTGGGTATCCTTTTCAAATTCTTCGAATAATTTGGCAAAATCTTCGTTGGTAAAAATATCGTTAGTAGAATTTTCTGAATTAGAATTTGGTTCAATATTTAAGGTTTTTAAGTTTTCGTTTTGAGTCATAATAATTAGATGTGAGAAACCAGATAATACAGGTATTTAGACTGTATTGAGTGATAATATTGTTAATAAAAAAACTTAGCTAAACGCTAAGCGAAAATATAATATTAAGTATCAATTTTAATTGCAAGTAGCCGAAATTACGAAATTTAAATTTTTGTTTAAAAACATCTTGAGCAAAAAAAATACCTTAGTAAAATAGTCAGATATTAAATATTATATCATTTTTAGAAATATTTTTATCTCCATGATTCTTACAACGAAAGCTCGTTACGCGGTGATGGCAGTTATAGAAATTGCATCACAAAATTCTTTAAAACCTATATCCTTAAGCGAAATCTCTAAATCTCAAAACATTTCTCTATCTTATCTTGAGCAAATTTTTGTTTTACTGCGAAAAAATAATATTGTTAAATCAATTAAGGGGCCAGGTGGAGGATATATTTTATACAAAAATAAATCTGAAATTTCAGTTTCTGACATAATCAAAGCTATTGATGAGCCAATAAAAATGACTCGTTGTTCAATTGAAAAACAAAGCTGTAATTCCAATAAAACCAAATGCAAAACTCACCATTTATGGCATGGTCTTGAAAATCGCATCTACGATTATCTTGGTTCAATTTCATTAGAAAAATTATGACTAATTTGAACAAGATCTTTCTTGATTACAATTCCACAACTCCAGTGGATGAGACGATTATCGCTAAAATCCATGAAATTGCCAAGCTACCACTCAACTCTTCAGCAATTCACTCGCTTGGTAGATATGCTAATACCTTAATTGATGAATCAAAGTTACAAATAACGCAATTACTCAACGCTTATAATTATGAAATAATTTTTACTTCCGGCGCAACAGAAGCAACCAACACGGTTTTTTTTGGCAATAATTTTGATGACATAATTATTTCGTCGATTGAACATGCCTCGGTTTATAATTGCCGACCACAAAATTCCAAAATATCGGAAATAAAATGTAAGCAAAATGGTGTGATTAACATCGAAGATTTTATTAAAAAAATTCCCCAACATAAAAATTTTTTGGTTTCGACAATGCTTTGCAACAATGAAACGGGTGTTATCCAGCCCGCTGAAGAAATTGCTCAAATAACTCATCAAAATCTTGGATTATTTCATTGCGATGCAGTTCAAGCGCTTGGAAAAATTCCTGTTGATTTAGAAAAAATCAACCCAGATTTTGTAGCAATTTCTGCTCATAAAATCAACGGTCCGCAGGGAATTGGAGCTCTTTTATATCGCAAAGGTTTAGATTTTCGTCCCCTAATTTTTGGTGGAAAACAACAAAAATCTAAGCGCGCCGGTTCACTAAATATAACTGGAATTGTTGGTTTCGGACAAGCTTGCTTTATAGCTAAACAAAAACTTAAAGATTTTTCTAAAATTGCTAAATTGCGCGACTATCTCGAAGAACAACTTCAAATTATAGCTCAATCAAACATTATTTTTCTTGGCAATGAAACTACGCGACTTGCCAATACCTGCCTTTATTCGATTCGCAATCTTAGCAATCAAACGCAACTTATTAATTTCGATTTAAATAATATATGCGTTAGCGCAGGATCTTCATGCTCATCTGGCGTAATTTCACAATCAAGAGTTTTGCAAGCTATGGGTATCGAAAATGATTTTCTTGACGGAGCAATTAGGGTGAGCTTATCTCCCCAAACCTCTAAATCTGAAATCGATTATTTTATAAAAATATTTAGCGAATTTTACAATCGCGCCAAAATTAATAAAAAGTAAACGGAGACAAATGACACTAAAATTACCAATTTACATGGATTACCAGTCTACAACCCCAATTGATCCAAGAGTCATCGATAAAATGATCGAGGTCATGAAAAATGATTATGGAAATCCCCATTCCAGAAGTCATAGTTTCGGCTGGAAAGCTGAAGAAATAGTTGAAATTGCTCGTCGACAAGTCGCTAAACTTATTAATGCCGATGAAAAAGAAATTTTTTTTACTTCCGGAGCCACTGAATCCAACAATATTGCCATCAAAGGTGTAGCAAAATTTTACGAAAATTCACAAAAAAATCATATTATTACTTTGGAGACTGAACATAAATGCGTTATAAATTCATGTCGAGACCTTGAGCAAGATGGTTTTGTTGTTAGTTATTTACCAGTTCAAAAAAATGGTCTAGTCGATTTAAATTTACTCGAAAAATCAATTACACCCCAAACTTCGATTATATCGATAATGAGTGTCAACAACGAGATTGGAGTTATTCAACCTCTTGAAGAAATTGGCAAATTGTGTCGCCAAAAAGGCGTATTTTTTCACACTGATTGTGCACAAGCTTTTGGCAAAATACCTCTCGATGTTGAAAAAATGAACATAGATTTAATGAGTATCTCTGGACACAAAATATACGGCCCCAAAGGAATTGGTGCACTTTATATTCGTCGTAAACCTCGCGTCAGAATAAAATCGATTTTTAGTGGCGGTGGACAAGAGCGCGGTATCAGAAGTGGGACCGTACCTACGCAATTGGTTGCTGGACTTGGACTAGCATCAGAAATTGCCTTTAATGAAATGTCGCAAGACAATATCCGCATAACTAAATTAAGTAAAAAATTTTACGATGCCCTAACTGCCCTCACCCACGTTTATCTCAACGGCGACAAAGATCATCGCTATGCCGGCAATTTAAACTTTTCCTTCGCTGGAATTGAGGGCGAATCAATGATTATGGCCATCAAAGACTTAGCCGTCTCATCTGGGTCAGCTTGCACTTCTTCATCACTTGAACCATCATATGTGCTCCACGCCCTTGGTGTTGACGATGAACTCGCTCACACATCAATTCGTTTTGGGTTTGGCAGATTTACAACTGAAGAAGAAATCGATTTCGCTATCGATTTAATTGCAAAAAAAGTAACAAAATTGCGCGAGATGAGCCCACTATGGGACATGATGCAAGAAGGAATTGATTTGAAATCAATTAATTGGAAATCACATTAACTTTAATATTTTTTATATGGCATATTCTAAGGAATTACTTGAACACTATGAAAATCCTAAAAATGTTGGTTCATTCGATAAAAATGAAAAAAACATCGGCACCGGACTAGTTGGAGCGCCAGCTTGCGGTGATGTTATGAAATTACAAATTAAAGTTGCCGATGATGGCACCATAACTGATGCTAAATTTAAAACTTTTGGTTGTGGTTCGGCAATCGCATCGAGTTCACTAGCTACCGAATGGATCAAGGGCATGAAAATTGACGAAGCACAAAAAATTACCAATCATCAAATCGCCGATGAATTATCATTACCTCCCGTCAAAATTCATTGTTCTGTTTTGGCTGAAGAAGCAATTAAATCAGCTATTGAAGATTATAAAAAAAACAAAAATTCGTAAAAAATATGAATTTTAATTTTTCAAGCACGGGCAATCCTATCGTCGATTATATGAAAGTTAGTCCAGAAGCCTTGACGCAAATTAAAAATTTACTTGCCAAACGCGTTGAAACCTGTGAAGGAATTCGTGTCGGCGTCAGAACTAGAGGATGCTCCGGCCTAAGCTACACAATCGAATACGCCATTAAAGATAAAAATATTTCTAAATATGATGATGTAGTATTATGCCAAGAAAATGGCCAAAAAATTCAAATTTTTATCGACCCCAAAGTTTCAATGTTTTTAATCGGAAGTGAAATGATTTTTAAACAAGATCAACTCTCTTCGGGCTTTGATTTTGTAAATCCCAACGAAAAAGGTCGATGCGGTTGTGGAGAGAGTTTTAATGTATGAAAAATTATTTCGAAGTCTTCAATTTACCAATAAATTTCGATATTGACCTATCACAACTAGAAAAAAATTATTTACAACTTCAGCAACAATTTCACCCCGACAGCTCTAATATTAATTCGATTGAAAATTCAATATTAATTAATCACGCATACAAAATCTTGAGCAATGATTTGCACCGCGCAATTCATATGCTTCAAATTTCTGGAATCGATATTGAAAATGATGAAAACCATATTAAGCCAACTTTATCAACACTTAATGAGGTTTTAGATTTACAAGAAAAAATTCACCAGATCTCCGAGTTAAATGAAATATTATCGCTCAAAAATCAGCTAAAAAACGATTTAAAATCTTTAATTTTAAACTTTTGTCGATCATACGAAAAAAATGATTTAAACCTCGCGACTCAAGTCTTAATTAAAGCCAAATATTTTTCCAAATCTTTGCAAGATTTAAAAATCAAAGAAAAATCGTCTAATTAGTTCAAAAAATTCAAAAAATTTTTTTTAATGGCCCTTTTACAGATTAAAGAACCGATTCCAAATCAACAAAACCAAGTAGATAACGACCTCGTTGTCGGAATTGATTTAGGAACCACCAACTCATTAATTGGATATTTTAATAACGCAGAATTAAAAATTTTTAGCGATGAAGATGGCCAAAATATGATTGCTTCTCGAGTAGTTTACGATAACTCTGGAAACCTTATTGGCGTTGGCTCAAAACCTTCTGGAAAATATGAAATTTCCTCAATTAAAAGGTTAATGGGGAAAAATTTCGCTGATCTCAAAAATATTAACTTACAAAATCACGATTTTCATAATTTAATCATCGACAATTCATCTAACAAAGAAGCTATTTCTCTTCAAATTGCCGACAAAAAAATTTCAGCAATCGAAATATCGGCCGAAATTTTAAAACATCTCAAAAAAATTGCCGAATATCATCTTGGGCAAGAAGTTAGCAAAGCTGTAATAACGGTCCCAGCTTATTTCGATGATAATGCCAAAACCGCCACCAAGCAATCAGCTAAATTGGCGGGCTTCGATGTTTTGCGCCTAATCAACGAACCCACGGCGGGGGCTTTAGCTTTTGGCTTAGAAAACAAATCGATTGGCACTTATTTGGTTTATGATTTAGGTGGCGGAACTTTTGATGTTTCAATTTTAAAAATGCAACAAGGTGTTTTTAAGGTTCTCGGGGTTTCGGGCGATAATGATTTGGGTGGCGATGATTTTGATAAAATTATATTACAAAAAGGTTATAAAAATGCCAAAAAAATCAAAGAAGAATTATCGTTTAATGAAACCTCGCATGGCCTTTTAAGGCAAGATTTTGAATGCTTGATAGAAGATAAACTCGATCAAACCATTAATATCACTAAAAACTTGCTACACGACCTAGATATTGAATTTTCAAAAATTGATGGCGTTATTTTGATTGGTGGCTCGACTAGAATTCCTTTGATTCAAAAAAAATTGGCCGAAATTTTTGGAAAGGATAAAATTCTTACCAATCTTGATCCCGACAGAGTTGTTGCAATTGGCGCTTGTTATCAAGCCTATAATTTATCGCGTAGTCGTGAAAACCTTCTCCTAGATGTAAACCCTTTATCAATTGGAATCGAAATGATGGGGGGAATTGTTGATAAAATTATTCATCGCAATTCGACAATTCCATTTTCTAAAAGTAAAGAGTTCACAACTTACGCTGATAATCAGACCGCCATGAAGTTTCATATTGTTCAAGGTGAAAGAGAATTTGCCCGCGATTGTAGATCTTTGGCGGAGTTTGAGGTAAAAAATATTCCACCACTCAAAGCTGGTTTGGCTCGAGTTAAGGTCGATTTTACACTTGATGCTGATGGGCTTTTAATCATCAATTCAGAAGAAAAATATACCGGTAAAAAACAAGAAATTATTGTGCGCCCAAGTTTTGGTTTAGATGAATCAAAAATTAAAAATATTTTGTTAGAATCGCTAAAAAATTCTAAAATTGATATGGAGCAAAGGCTTCTAGCTGAAGCAATTGTCGAAGCGAGAAGAGACATCGAAATCATCAGTAATGACTTAACTAATCCTGAAATAAATCTTGAAGCAAAAGAGAGAGAGATAATTATACAACAACTTGAAAAACTTAAAGAATTTATCGAACAAAATAATAACCGCGATTCAATACAAAGCGCTCATCAGGAGCTTTCAAGAGTTTCCGAAAATTTGATTTTGCAAAAAGTAAACAAAATTTTAAACGCTAAAATTGCCGGTCAAAAAGTCGATGATTTGTAATTTAATATTCTAATGATTTCGGGGATGAAAAATCTCAACCGTATCAGGCTCAAGTGAAAATATTTTAGTTTTTTCAAGATTGTTTATAACACGACTAAAATCAACGATTTCAAGGTCTTGAATAGCAGGAATACCGTCATTTCCAATAATCTTATTTGTCCTAACCCAAATCAATTCATCGACTAAATTTAATTTTATAAGTTGCGTAATCAACGAGGATCCGCCTTCAACAAGAACAGAGTTTATACCTATCTCCACCAAGCTTTGAAAGGCTTTGCTTAGGTCAATTTTGTTATCAAAGTCATCAAAATATAATGCAGAATTATTTGGATTTTTATCAAGCCAATTAAGTAATTTTTGATTAGATTTTTGGCGTTTAGAACACAAAATTATTTTTTTAATCGAGTTATTGATGGCAAAAAAATTTTCTTCAAAACTAAAATTTAAATTGGCAGAAATAACAATTTGAGTCGGAGAATTTTCCTCCATACCAGCTATTCGGCAATTCAAAAGCGGATTATCTTTTTCAATAGTTTTGGCACCCACCATAATTGCTTGATTTTTTGCTCTCAAAATATGAGCAAAACGCCTTGATAATTCTGATGAAATCCACTTACTTTGAAAATTTTTAGTTGCAATTTTACCGTCAAGCGAAGTGGCAACTTTGATAGTTATAAATGGAATTTTTTCTCGTGTTTTTTTTGGATTTTTTTCTGAAATTTCTTCAGTTTGATTGTGAATTTTAAAAAATCCTCGATTAATGTTTTTTGCTTCAAAAGATTTAATTCCAAATTCGGTCTTGATTCCTGCGCGTCTTAATTTTTCGATACCACTTCCATTAACTTTTGGATTGGGATCTTGGATACAAATAACGACACGCTTAAATTTATATTTTATAATTTCATCGACACAAGGAGGAGTTTTTCCAAAGTGAGTGCATGGTTCTAGAGTTAAATAAATTGTGGCTTGCGAAAGAATTTCTTTATCATCAATTTTATTGATAGCATTTATCTCGGCATGGGGTCGACCACCGTGAGATGTAACACCAGTTGCGATGATAATGTTATTGATTGTTATAACGCACCCGACAATCGGATTTTCTGAAGTCGTACCAATGTTTTTTTGAGATAAATTTAAGGCTAAATTTATATATTTTTCATCATGATTTAGCTTGATGTGATGTACCATATTTTAATAAAAAAATCTTGGTTAAAATTATTCTTAATAAACCTTGAATTTAGATTTATAAAAACATATTTTTGCCTTTCAAGTTAAAAAAAACTCCTCCAAATTTTAGTAATTTTTTATAGATTATAATTTTTGATCTCAATTAAATTTCAAATGATAAAATTATATTATAAAAAATTAATTTTTTGTAAAAAATGTTTAGATATTTTTTTATTATAACACCGCTAATAATTTTTTCTTGTTCATCAGATGAAGCTTCTCAGTACAAAAATTTTAACCCCAATTCTCAACCAAATTATCAAAATAGTTATCCATACCAGAACCAATATTATAATGCACCTACACCGTATTATCAAGCGCCATATCCATATTACCAACCCAATTCCAGAGCCTACAGCAACCCATATATTCTTCCGCAACAATATGCTTCGCCATATTATGATACGGATCAATATTATGTTCCGCCGAGTAGCTATTATAATATCGAGAGACCTCAAAGCAGTGGCGCCAACAATAAATTTTAACAACCAAAAATGAATAAATTTATTTGCCGAAAAATTATATTTAATATTACGGCAATCATGACGCTATCGCTAATTTTGGGTTCTTGTGGATCAAGAGACAAATACGATAACGAAGAACTTTATAACTCGGTAGGATTTGAACCCGGAACCTTGCCAGCGAATAGTCAAAATCCCGTTAAAATTACTCCCGACTACTATTACAGACAAGCTCAAATGACAATGGGTCAACAACCTCAGTATCAACCTCCTTACCAACCACAACCTCAATTTCAAAATCCCCCTTACCCTACGCAATATTATCCACCAAGCTACTCATCTCCGCCATATCAGGTTTATCCAAATGCTGGCTCAAGATTTTATTCTAACCCCTATGCCATTCCACCTTCACCTTATTATCAACAATATGATGTAGATCAATATTATGTTCCACCAACTTATTCATACGGAATGGAGCAAAGCGGAGCTAATAGAAATTCAACAATATCGAGGTAAAAATGAAAAAAATCTTAATTTACAGTAAGGAAGCTTGTCCTTATTGCACCAAAGCTAAAAATCTTCTCCAAAGAAAAAATCTCCAGTTTCAAGAAATCAAAATTACTTCCGACGAACTTAAGCAAGAAATGATAAAAAAGTCTAATGGCAGAATGACAGTTCCGCAAATTTTCATAGATGATTATCACGTTGGTGGATGCGATGATTTATATGCTCTGGAAGCTGAAGGTAAACTTGACGAAATTCTTAAAAAATAATTTTTTCTT